>NZ_JAKZEQ010000027.1:0-48502 GCF_022549155.1 Lactiplantibacillus sp. ME-2 | reverse complement strand
TAAGTGATTGCTTTGGGCTTTTTAATTTCTGTTCGGATTAATTATAGAATTTGCCTAATTATAACTTAACTATTTTGGATATCGCGCCAGTTCATATAGGGGATAACGTGATGATTGGCCCCAATGTTGATATTTATACGGTCAATCACCCGTTGACGGCTAGTGGTCGACGTGCTAGCTTGGCCCAGGGTCATCCAGTCACGATTGGTCATGATGTTTGGATTGGGGGGAGAGCGGTGATTACGCCCGGCGTGACGATTGGTAATAATGTTGTGATTGCGGCTGGAGCAGTCGTTACTCATGACATGCCTGATAATACGTTGGTGGCCGGGGTACCAGCCAAAGTTATTCGACAATTAGAATAAGAAAGGTCGCAATTGGCTAGCTTTTTGGGCACTTATTTTACTCATTGGCATGATGAGTCGTAAATACGACGAAAATAAGGTTTATTTTTGAAAATTAGTCCACGTAAGCGGCACCAATTATTTTTACAGGTATACTTAGATTAACAAACTAATATTAAGAGAAAGAGGATGCCGTTTGTTATATTTAATCGAACAGTTGTATGGACCCTTCTTCAGTGCGACTAACTGGGGTAACGTCATCACATCTGCTAATGACTGGTTAATCATTTTATCGTTAGCAATTATTGAGTGTTTACTATCAGTTGATAATGCCGTTGTCTTAGCTGCTCAGACCCAGAGTTTAGATAATTTACAAGAGCGGGAAAAATCGTTATTCTATGGCTTGTGGGGGGCCTATATCTTTCGGTTTTTAATCATTGGGATTGGCACGTATTTGATCAGTTTTTGGGAGATCAAAGTGTTAGGTGCGGCTTACCTTGGGTACTTGGTGTATCGATACTTTAGTCAGCCGAAAAATGGGGCCAAGGTGGCACAGAAACCCAAGCAACAACGACGCTTCTTCGGACTAAGCAACTTCTGGTCGGTCGTCATTCAGATTGAAATGATGGATATCATTTTCTCAATTGATTCTGTATTGGCGTCATTGGCAATTTCGGATAATCCGGTGATTGTTTTGATTGGTGGGATGATTGGGATTGCCTGCATGCGGGGCATTGCCGAGGTCATTATGCGCTTAATGCGCAAGATTCCCGAGTTGGAAACCATGGCGTATTGCTTGATTGTCTTGATTGCCATCAAATTATTTATCTCAATTCCTGCCATTGGTTGGGATATTCCCGCAACGGCTTTTGGTGGTATCGTATTAGTAGCATTTATTATTACGTTGCTGATTCATTTTTGGCGTCGGCGCCGCAATGAACAGTGCGTGGAAGGAAAGGTGCGTAAATGATGAAATTAGGTTGGATTGGTACCGGCGTCATGGGGGCAGCGATTGTCCGTAACCTGATGACGGCCGGCTATGACGTAACGGTTTATAATCGAACAAAAAGTAAGGCGGATGCGCTAGTTGCGGCGGAGGCCACTTGGGCTGATACACCGGCTGCCGTGGCAGAAACGAGTGACGTGATTTTCACCATGGTTGGGTTCCCACGGGACGTCGAACAAGTTTATTTTGGTGATCACGGGATTTTCAGTGGATTGGCCGCTGGAAAAACGGTAATTGACATGACGACGAGCCAACCCAAGTTAGCCGTTAAAATTGCGACGTACGCGCGTGAACATGACATGCACGCTTTGGATGCGCCCGTGTCCGGCGGTGATATTGGCGCCCAAAACGCCACTTTGACGGTGATGGTCGGTGGCGATGCCGATACGTACGAGGCGATGTTACCATTATTTAATGTGCTTGGTCACAAGGTCAATCATTTTGGGGATGCTGGTACTGGTCAACATGCCAAGATGGCCAATCAGATCATGATTGCAGGGACGATGACTGGGTTAACTGAAATGTTATTGTATACCAAGGCAGCCGGTCTTGATCCGGAAAAAGTCTTGGCAACGTTATCTAGCGGTGGTGCTGACAACTGGAGCATGGATAATTACGTGCCCCGGATTCTGAAGGACGATTACACGCCTGGCTTTTTTGCCCGCCATTTTCTTAAAGATTTGCGGATTGCTTTGAGCGAGGCGGATGCGATGGGACTTAATCTGGTTGCGACGGCGCAGGCTAAACGACTTTATGAAGTAATGGTCGATGTCAAAGGCTTGGGTGATCAAGGAACTCAGGGATTGATTAATATTTATTAGCGCGTGGCTGACTTGATGAAAGTCGCTCAAACATCATATATTTATTGAAATAATAGTTATCAAGGCGGGGATTCAGCGAGTTTAATCTTTCTGAATCCCCGCCTTTTATTAACATGATACGCATTATGCGAGTTAATTTGTCATGAATCGTGATTAAAACGTGCCAGTTAAATTACTGTTCGTCAGCCGGTGCGCGTCCTATGCCGACCTCCGGGGCTGGGTGCCAATTGCTGGAACGCAGCCGACGTCGATTTGAGCTAACGCATAACCCGCGTCATCTCAAATACGAGTCTTATTCTAAGCCGGAAGAAAAACACTTCCAGCTAAGAATAATTTGGCTACTGAGCATTGTCACCCAGCCCCTCCAGTCGGGAAGCCGCTCAAATGGCAAATGAACAGCCACTTAACTTGGTACAATTAGTCGCTGACTATATTTTTTACTGGAAATTTAAACATAACGTTAGGGTGGCGTTAACCACTTTGTCGAGACGTTTAATTATTACTATGGTGATTTGGGAATAGTAAATTATCACAATATCATTTTCTGTCTGACAGTTGATTGACAAAGTTATCGTTTATAAAAAGCAATGACAAGTCCATCAATGATTGGGTACATCCATGTCCGCCATTCGAACACTGTCCCGACTGGAAGGCGTTTCGGCCAATGCTCAGCACTGCCAAGAGTGTGAGGTTCAGACGGGTGAGACTGAGGATTAGCCTAGCTAGGGCGTTAAGCGGTGAATTTCCGCTTGACGTCATAGCGTAGCTAACCGGAAGTCTCAGTCTGACCCGAGCACGTTTCACTAATATGCCATTAAAGCGTGGAAGACCAGTATTTAAGACTGGTCTGCGGCTTAAATCTGTGTCCACCGCGTTCCAGCAATTGGAAGAAATACCTGGAAGTCGGCGTAGGACGCGCCAACTAAGTAATTTTACGCTAACTCGAACTTTTTCCAGCAGGCCTAAGCTGGCTGCTTTTGAACTGACATAACTGGCACGTTTTAATCACGATTAATGCTAAGTAATAACTAGTACAACGTCTAGCATGGTATTTTATGAAACGATATCTGAAAATAAACTTGGTATACTGTCAATCTTGATGACTAGCATTTTGATGCATTAAAAAACGGATTCTTCAGCGATGTGTGGCTGAGGGATCCGTTTGATGTATTAAGGCTTAATTGATTTAGTTTAAGGTTGCGGCTGCTTTTTGGGCAGCGAGGTTGATGATGTTCCAAGGACGGTCAAAGCCTGGTTGGAAGAAGAAGTCCGTGTAAGCTAAGTCAGCAACAGTCAGTTTAGCTTGAATAGCCACTGAGATGGCGTTGATGTTAGCAGTAACATCGTACTTCGACATGATTTGCGCACCAAGCACGCGACCATCAGTTGGGTCAAAGGTTAGTTTGAACCAAACTTTGGTGTTGCCAGCATCTTCAGAGACAAATTTAGGCCGAATGGTATCGGTGACTAACACGGATGCCGTCTTAACGCCCAGCTTGTCAGCCGTGCCTTCTTTAACACCAGTGGAAGCAAAGTGGTAGTCAAAGACGGAAAGTGCGGATGAACCAGAAACAGCAGGCATTGGTACGTTTTCGCCAAGTAAGTTCTTAGCGGCAATCCGACCTTGCCGACGAGCGTTAGTGGCTAACGCAATGCGGTTATCCTTGCCAGTTGGGGCAAATGGGACTAAGGTCGCGTCCCCGACGGCGTAAATGTCAGTGTCACTCGTTTGGAGGTGGTCGTTGATCTTGATCAAACCGTGATCATCTAAGTCGACAACGCCTTTCAAGAAGCCAGTTGCTGGCCGAATCCCGGCGGCAGTTACGACCAGGTCAGCTGGATATTCGCCTTGATCGGTCACTACTTTGGTGACGTGGCCGTCAACACCTTCATACGCTTTAATACCTTGGCCAACTGCAGCATAGATGCCGTGATCGGCCATCGTCTTAGTCAAGATATCCGTGAATTCTTGATCAAGGTAAAGACTAAGTAAACGTGGTAATAGGTCGATAACCGTGACGTGCATGCCAGCTTTGGCAAAGACTTCAGCCGCCTCAATCCCAATATAACCGGAGCCAATGACAACCACATTCTTAACGCTAGGGTCAACGGTCTTGGCCTTTAATTTGATGGCCCAGTCGCGTCCACGCATTGCGTAGATGTTGGCTAAGTCATGGCCGGGTACTGGTAGGTCAAATGGTACCGCGCCGACACTTAGGACTAGTTTGTCATAAGTTTCATCACGTTCGTCACCAGTGGCGTGGTCAATGACGTGCACACTGTGACTAGCAGGGTCGACCTTACTAATTTCACTATTTACAAAAACGTGGACGCCTTGGGCTTGCATGCCAGCAGGAGTGGCATAGCTGACGGAGTTAACGTCTTTAACGGCACCTTCGAGGTATAATTGCATCCCACATGAGAGGAATGACAGAAAATCACCTTTTTCATACCATTGAATTTCAGTATCTGGTTGAGCGGCTAAAATACCGCGAACCGTTTCATAACCACCATGAGAAGAACCAACGACAATAACTTTCATAATTGTAAAGCCTCCAAATTTTAGTTTAGAACTGTTCTAAATAGAATATAACACGAACTAAGTTTGTCGGCAAGGGCAGTTTGTAATTATTCTAAATTATCAGTGAAAAATAGCTGTGCCCGTCGACACCATTTAGTTTAGAAATATTCTAGTTAGAATATAGCACTAAAATAAATTGTTCACAACTAAAACGGTTACAATTAGCTGCAAAAAACACCCAATCATCAAAAAATTGATGACTGGGTGTCAGTATTAATAGGGATGGACTTAATGATTATTCAATAATATCGAAGAAACTTAGCAACTTTTCTTTGGTCAATTGGGCTTTTTCCTCATCACGAACATCATACTTAATCTGGCCCTGATCAAGGACAATCAGGCGATTACCATAGCGAAGCGCATCGTCTAAATGGTGGGTGATCATCAGACACGTTAACTTTTCCTCCGTGACCCGTTGATTCGTTTGTGTCATTAGTTGAGCGCTGGTCTTAGGATCGAGTGCGGCTGTGTGTTCATCTAGTAACAAGAGATCAGGGCGCTGCTCGGTAGCCATTAAAAAGCTCAGAGCCTGGCGCTGCCCCCCAGATAAATTTTCTGTTGCCGTGTTGAGCCGAGCTGAAAGACCGTTGCCATCCATCGTTTCCGTTAAGGCTTGAAAGTGGGGCAGGTGCTTTTTCAATTGGCGTAATTTTAACGTACGTCGCTTACCACGTTGGCTGGCAAGCAGTAAGTTTTCGGCAACGGTCATCCGGGGTGCGGTGCCCATCTTGGGGTCTTGGAAAACGCGCGCCAGGAAAGCGGTCCGCTTTTCAACGGATAGTCGGGTGATGTCCTGGTCACGTAACTGGATGGTGCCACTATCAACCGGCAACTCGCCACTGATCGTGTTGAAGAGGGTCGACTTACCAGCACCATTTGAACCAAGTACGGTAATAAAATCACCATCATAGACGTCTAAGTTCAGGCCCCGCAAAATTTTGACCTCATTCGGGGTTCCCGAATTAACTTTGGTCACGATATTTTTTAATGATAATAATGGGGCACTACTGTTCGTCATAACGGGCCACTCCCTTCTTTAAAACGTGATTAAGATGTAGAACTTTACTGAATTGCGGTAACATTAAGCAGATTGCCAGAATTAATGCGGATAACAGGTTCATGTCGTTGGTGTTGAAGCCCAGTTGGAGGACTAACAGGCGCACGAACTGATACAAAATACTGCCGAGGGTAACCGCAACGAGTCGTTGATTCAACGTTAATTCACCAAAGACAACTTCACCGATGATGATCGAGGCTAGCGCAATTACGATGATTCCGATTCCCATGCTGACATCGGCATAACCGTTATTTTGCGCAATTAATGCGCCGCCCAGGCCAATGATACCGTTAGAGACCATCAATCCCATGATGGTCATGTTATCGGTGTTAATACCAATTGAACGTGCCATTTCACGATTGTCACCAGTGACAATGAAGGCTTGGCCGAGGTTAGTTTGCAAGAAGACAATCAGAAGCACGGTAATGATACTGATCACTACTAGGCCAACAAAGACGCTGTCAAAATATTTAGGCAGTGATTCCAAAAAGTGATTAGAAAAAATAGTTTGTTTGCCTAGCAATGAAACGTTGGAACTGCCGCCCATAATGCGCAAATTGATTGATAAGCACGCGGTCATCACTAGAATCCCGGCTAAGAGAATGGGCACTTTACCCTTGGTATAAAGTAGGCCGGTGACCAGGCCGGTAATCGCGCCCGCAACGAAGGCTAACAGGGAAGCGGTAACGGGGCCCATTCCATGGCTAATCGCCATGACAGCAGTGGCCGCACCGAGTGGAAACGTCCCTTCGACGGTCATATCAGGAAAATCAAGAATTCGAAATGTCAAAAATAATGCGACGCCTAAGGTTGCCCACAAGAGGCCTTGGCCGATACTCGATACGATCATACTCATTTGTAAATAACCCCTTTCGCTTTGGCTTCTTTAAGGACACTTGCTGGGAACTTGATGCCGAGCTTTTTAGCTTCACTTAAATTGATGGTCATCTTACCCTTAGTGATGACTTTGATTGGGTAGTCGCTAGTTGCTTTGCCCTTTAAAACTTGGGCTGCCATTTCACCAGTTAGTTTACCAAGTTGATACTGGTCAACGGATAAGGTTGCGAGCCCGCCCGCTTTAACCATCGTATCAACGGCTGGAATGACTGGTACCTTAGCCTTATTTGTAACGGAGACTAGCGTTTTCATGGCACTTGCGACGCCATTATCTTGCGGCGCATAAACGGCGTCGACATTGGCGGCCATGGTTTCAGCCACTTGCTGCATATCGTTGGTGTTAGAGATAGTATATAACTTGTATTTCACACCTTCTTGTTTACAAATCCGTGCAAACTTTTTGGCGTTATATTCACCACCATGATCTGAAGTGGTGTAAATAATTCCGATTGTTTTAGCGCTGGGAACGAGCTTCCGCAACAAGTCTAAGTGGGATTTCAATGGAGATTCACCAGAAGTCCCCGTAACATTGGCACCGGGATGTTGGTCGCTTTTAATTAGGCCGCTACCCGATGGATCAGTAATACCTGCTAACATAACAGGGTTTTGCTTGTTAGCCGCAGAAGCGAGGGCCTGCGCGGCGGGGGTGGCAATTCCGACTGTTAACGCGGCGTTTTCGTTCATGAATTTTTGGCTCATGGTTTTCAAGTTACTTTGATCGCCCTGGGCATTTTGATAGTCGATTTTGACCGTCTTGCCATCGACATAACCATATTCCTTTAGACCAGCGACCACGCCACGATGAATCGCGTCGAGTGCGGGGTGGGTCTGGAGTTGAAGAATGCCGACCGTCGGCACTTTCTTTGTACTGGTCGTCTTCGTGGCGGTGGTTTTGCCTGTCATGACAAAGGCCACTCCCAGAAAGACGATCAAGGCACTAATGAATGCAATCATACGTTTCAATCTAATCACCTCAAAAAATTTCTTAAGCTCGGGCAAGTTCAAAGCCAATAAAAAAGGGCAAACCAGTAAGCTCTGGTTTGCCCTTTACGGAACCGAAGCCTGCTGTGTTAAAACCCATGCAGACTTCTTTGAATATCAAAGTGAGCCGGCACAGATACAAACTGTTTGCCAGATTGTATCCGTGTGGACGGCATTACAATCTGAACGGCCGGCTTTGCCATGAACTGTTCAAGTTAGTAACTGACTTTGACATGCTTGGTTCCTCGCTTTCGTTATTGAATGAGTTCAGTATAGGCAAAGTCGAAAAAAGTGTCAAGGATAAATTTCACCAAATATTAAAATTTGTGGTGAAAATCTTGTGAGATGCGGATGCTTGGTCGTCGGCATTTGTTCGTTCTAGTCCGACCTCCGGGGCGGGGTGCCAATGGCTGGAACGCAGCCGACGTCGATTTAAGCCCGAGCAAAACCCGCCTGGTCTCAAGCCTATGAGGGGCCACGGTTGAAGCCGAACATTGTCTAGTAACGGATTAATACGGTTTTGACATTAGTCTGTTGGCGTAGCAAGCACAGAATTTAGTGGTACCGAACACGTTTCGGGAAACCGCTCGAATGGCTGATGAACGACCACCGAGCTTAGCGCAACTTATCGGTGCCTATTTTGATACTGGCACTTTAAACAAAGCGTTAGGTTCATTAAAGCATTCTGTTGAGAGATTAAATCTTACTACACCGATTCAGGATTAGTGAGCTATCTCAATATCACTTTCAGTCTGACAGTTGATTGACAAAATAACTGTTGATAAAAAGCAACGACGAATTCATCAACAGTTGAGTACATCTTTGTCCGCCATTCGAATACTATCCCGACTGGAAGACGTTCCGGCAATTGGCAGAAATGCCTGTAAGTTGGCTTAGGACGAACCAGCAAAGCATGTTTACGCTAACTCGCACGTTTTCCAGCGGGCCTAAGCTGGCTGCTTTTGATTTTAGTTATTCAGCAAGTTTTGAATAAGCATTCAAGTAAAACATAACGAAAAACAATAAAATGAGTTGACAATGAATAAAGGTGGTGCTAAATTAGTTTTAAATTAAAAACAGATTAAGACGTTGAAGAGAAGAGTAATCGCATCACTGATTTGCAGAGAGCTTCGTAATGGTGAGAGAAGTATTCAGGAGTGCGGTGAAGATGAGCTTGGAGTCATGATGCGGGTCGTAGTGGCTACGCATGCGGTGGCAACCGATATATTGCGGGGTTTCCTAGATTTTTCAGGGTACTCGTCGAGGTTGTGATCGTGAGATGGCAGCGAACAACGGTGGTAACGCGAAAGCTTTCGTCCGTTAGTTTCTAACATATTAGAGACTAATGGATGGGAGCTTTTTTTTGTTTCAATACAGGTGAGAGGGAGCGGTTAGATGACAGTCACAGCAAATAATGGATTATTAGCGGCCCGTGGAGAATGGGCGAACGCAACGTGTCAAGAAAGTCATCAGGCACAACAGATTTTAATTTTAAACTTGATGCCGACTAAGGTAACGACGGAGCGGCAGTTCCTAAAGCGTTTTGCAGCCGGTAACACAGATGTGGCTGTGACGTTTATGTATCCCGCGAGTCACCATTTCAAGAGCCTGCCACAAGCAGTCGTCGCGGCACATTACGTGACGTTGGCTGATATTCAAGATCAGTATTTTGATGGCTTGATCGTCACCGGCGCGCCAGTTGAGACGTTACCGTTTGAAGCAGTCGATTACTGGAACGAATTGTTAACAATCATTGATTGGTCACGACAGCACGTTAGCCAGACTTTATTTGAATGCTGGGCAGCACAAGCAGGGCTATACGCACAGTTTGGAATCGCAAAGCGCGCTGTTGCTCACAAGATATTCGGTATTTATAGTGCGACTAGTACTGATGTTAAGTCGCCGCTGATTAGTGGACTGAATGCAGGAGGTTTGCTAAAAATGCCACAGTCACGGCATACAGCACTAGTGATGCCGGAACGCTTACCCGCTGGATTGCAGGTTGTCGCTGACAATCCGAAGGTGGGACCGCTCGTCTTATCTGCCCCCAAGCTGCACGCGGTCTATGTGACCGGTCATCCTGAATACGAGCGCCGCACGCTTGCCGATGAATATTTGCGCGACCGACGTAAGCACTTGCCGATTCAGTTACCTGAACATTACTTTGCTACTGAACAATTAACAACAGTTGATTACAGTTGGCAAACTTCAAGCAATCAACTGTATCAAAACTGGTTAGCAACTTTGAATTTAACGAAAGTAGGTTATTAATTATGACAACAACGAATCCTGAAAATTATCACTTTGAAACGTTACAAGTCCATGCGGGCCAGACGGTTGATGAAACGGGCGCACGGGCCGTGCCAATCTATCAAACGACTTCATACGTCTTTAAGGATGCCAAGCAAGCCGCGGGTCGCTTTGCCCTGACTGATGCCGGCAATATTTATACACGACTGACGAACCCAACGACGGACGTGGTCGACAAACGAGTGGCCGCCTTGGAGCACGGGACGGCTGGGGTAACGCTCGCAACGGGTTCTGCTGCGATAACCGCGGCAATTTTAAACATTGCGCAACAGGGGGATGAAATTGTGGCGGCCAACACCTTGTATGGTGGGACCTATGACCTGTTTAGCGTGACGTTAAAGAAGTTGGGCATCACAACGCACTTTGTTGATCCTGACGAACCGGCAAATTTTGAGACGGCAATTAACGATCATACTAAGGCCTTGTACGTTGAAAGTATCGGTAATCCTGGCATTAACTTAGTTGATTTTGAAGCCATCGGAAAAATCGCTCATGATCATGGCATTATTTTTATTGTTGATAATACCTTTGGGACACCATACCTAGTTCGACCACTTGAACATGGGGCCGACGTGGTCGTACATTCAGCAACTAAGTTTATCGGTGGTCACGGGACGACCATGGGTGGCGTTATTGTTGAAGGCGGCCAATTTGACTGGCGTGCGAGTGGCAAGTATCCAGATTTCACAACGCCAGATCCGCAATATAACGGCCTCGTTTTTGCCGATTTGGGTGGGGCAGCCTTTACGACTAAGGTCCGGGCGGAAACGCTGCGAGATACCGGTGCAACTATCAGTCCCTTTAATTCCTTCTTGTTGTTGCAAGGTCTAGAATCCTTGTCATTGCGAGTAGAACGACACGTGACCAATACACGCAAGATTGTTGCCTTCTTAAAAGCACATCCAAAAGTTGCCTGGATCAATTATCCAGAACTGGAAGATAGCCCGTACCATGACTTAGCAACTAAGTACTTCCCGAATGGGGTTGGTTCGATCTTCACCCTGGGATTGACTGGTGGCGAGGCTGCTGGTAAGGCATTAATTGAACATCTACAACTCTTTTCATTGTTAGCAAACGTCGCTGATGCTAAATCATTAATTATCCATCCCGCTTCCACCACGCATGCGCAATTAAATGAACAGGAATTGTTAGCAGCTGGTGTAACGCCTGACTTGATTCGAATTTCAGTAGGTGTCGAAAATGCCGATGATTTAATTGCTGATTTGGATCAAGCATTGGCACAGGTTTAATAGGTCGGAATGGTCGATGATTGAAAGTATGTGAAACGGAGGGTGCGACAATGACAACGACAATTGAAGTGGGCATGTTAGGGTTAGGAACTGTGGGTAGTGGGGTGGTTGAACGGTTGACCCGCTCGGCTGCCAAAATTGAACAAACGCAGGGTATTCGGTTGCACCTAGCAGCAGTTGCCGTTAATCATTTGAACGCGCCTCGGACTGTTCAGTTACCGATTGGGACGCGCTTGACCGATTCATTAACGAACGTTGTTTGTGACCGAAAAATCCAACTAGTCATTGAAGTCATGGGGACGGTCGGAACTGCTAAAAAGGCCATTGTGGCAGCACTTAATCAGGGTAAGGCTGTCGTGACCGCTAATAAAGACTTAATTGCAACGGCGGGACCTGAATTGGCTGCGTTAGCCAAAAAACAGGGCTGTGATTTATTTTACGAGGCTAGTGTTGCGGGGGGAATTCCGATCTTGCGGACATTAACAGATAGTTACGTGACGGACAATGTGCAGGCGGTCAGCGGAATCATCAACGGGACGGCTAATTATATGCTAAGTGCAATGGCAACCGGGCAATCGTACGAACAAGCTTTAGCTACTGCACAAGCAGCCGGGTACGCCGAAGCTAATCCGACTAATGATGTTGCGGGCATTGATGCGGCGTACAAATTGATGATCCTCAGTCGCTTTGCTTTTGGGCAAGAGTTGAGCCTGCCGCAGATTGCACCCACGGGAATCACGCATTTAAGCGCTTCGGTTTGTCGATTAGCAGCTGAAAATGGCTGGCAGATTAAATTGCTCGCGCAGATTCAGCGACACGGATCTGGTTTGTATTGTCGTGTGGCGCCCAGTGGCCATGCCGGTTGATCAACCCCTGAGTCAGATCAATGGGGTCCAAAACGCTGTAGCTGTTCAAAGTGAAGCCATTGGTACCAGCTTGTATACCGGACCGGGTGCGGGAAGTACGGCGACGGCTAATAGTGTTCTAAATGACGTCTTAGTAGCGGCCAAGCACCTTATCAATGGTTATCGAATGATTCGTAACCAGAAAAGAAGTGTCTCGTTAACGGTCACTCGATTTGACCAGTTACCACAAACATACTTAGGCATTGGTTCGGTCGCACCAGAAGCCGTGAAATATTACGCTAATGAAGCTGATTTCTCAGTAAAAACGATTGCCGATGATTGTTATCAGATTACTGGATTAAGTGCGGTGAAACGCAAAAAGCTGCGTGCGAACTTGCCACTGACTTTGATACCAATTGCCGGTACAACGGACTGGAAGCAAGTGACCGAAAATTCAATAACATCTCCCATAAATGTTGCAATTTGAAAAAGAACGCTCAGGTACAGTATACTGTATCTGAGCGTCTTTTTTTGATGCTAAGTTCCCATGGGATACCCATGGCTAAGTGGATGAGCTAATTGAAATGAGTTAGCGAGACGTGGCAGTTGGTTGACTGACACGATGAGGAGTGAAATTATGAAAATTGCGGTGGTGACCGAAAGCTCTGCTAATTTAAAAGCGCAGGCGGTGAAAGACTACCAAATTACGGTGGTGAACGACCCGATTATGTTCGGTAATCATGTTTACCACGAGAACGTAGATATCACGACGGATCAATTTTACCGATTACTAAAAGTTGAAAAAGAAATTCCAACGATTTCTCAAATTTCAATGCCAGAGATGCAAGTCGTTTTTGATCAGCTGCAAGCGGCGGGCTATGACCAAATTCTAGTTATTGGGTTGAGTAGTGGTATCAGTGGCTGGATCAATAATTTGAAGACCTATGCGCCGTCAGTTGACGGTATTGACGTGCGGGTGTTTGATTCACGAACTGCTTGCGCGGGGACGGCGAACATGGTGAAGCTGGCTGCGGCCATGGCATTGGCGGACTACACCTTAGATGAAATTATTGCGCAACTGACGCGCTTGCGGGCGGCTACGACGACGGTCTTAATTGTTAACTCGATGCGCCATCTAGTTAAAAATGGCCGGATTTATAACAATAGTAGTCTGGCCGGAACGATGGTGTTGCGCAATAAGCCGATTATTACGTTCAATGGGCATGGGAAGATTCAACTTTTAGGTAAGGAACGGACGCTCAAAAATGCACAACAGGCTGTTCAAGATGAATTTAGTCAGTTTGTGATGAACAGTCAATTACCAGTTCGGCTGGACGTCATCAGCGCTAATGACGCGCAGATTGCCGAAGACTGGGCGAGCGAACTACGTTATCAGTTTCCAGCAGTCCGGGTCAAGACTGGGGTTATCGGTCCAGTTTTAGGCGTCTTGACTGGAGACCATGCGCTCGGAATGATCTGGTCATTAGATTGGAAGCCATTGTTGACGACCCTCAATCAGGAGCAAAAACAATAGGCCGTTGGGGTTGCCCGTGTGCGGTTTGCTGATGATACTGTCGTATACAGACAGCTGGGTTTTAAAAAAGTTTTGCATCGAAGGTTGACATTTTACTAAAATGATATTATGGTTATAACATTAAAACTTGATGAAAAGCTATAATGCTTTAAGGAGTAACTGACTTGTGATGCTCAGAAAGCGCCGTTGCTGTGAAGGTGTGATGACAAGTGAGTAAAAGTTAAAGGATTGGCGTGAATTTTACGAGATTCACTGGTAGCACCCATTATTGTGCACGTGTTTAGTTGTTGTGAACGCGATGAGTAGCCGGATGTGAGTTCGGTTAGCAATAAGGTGGTACCGCGCGTAAGCGCCCTTTGGATAATTTGATCGATTATTCAAAGGGCGCTTTTTCGTCAAGTGACACATAGCATTATTTTTTAGTTAACACATAGTAGTCATTATTTAGGTCGCGCATCGCGGTTAATCATCGTAAACACATAGTTGTTCGACATCACGTGACAGCACATAGTAGATCGTAAGCACGGGCCCGTTTATTGGAAAAGCACTGAAGCGAGCGGGGAACATATACACATAGTGGGCAAGACGAAAGGATGGTTTTACTTATGAAATATGGCATTATTGGCGCAGGCGCAATGGGATATCGGTATGGTGTAATGTTACAAGAAAACGCCGGTGTTGACGTTGATTTTATCGACACGTGGGAACCAAACGTCGCAAAGGTCCGTGAGCAGGGCGGCGTTGATGTGGCGCGTGATCATCAAAATCACCATGTCGTTCCAATCAATATTTATTATCCTGAAGAATATCAGGGTCATCCAGATGTTTGGATTGTTTTTAAGAAGCAAATGCAGTTAGCCGATGAGCTCAAGCGCGATGCGTCGTTATTTCATGAGGACCAGTACGTTTTCGCCGCAATGAACGGGATGGGGCACTTTGAAAAGATTGCACAATATTTCCCAGAAAATCACATTATTGGTGGTACGGCGATGATTGCAACGGTCTTGAATGGTCCGGGTACGGTTGATTTTATGGGGCCTAAGGGTAGTGAGGCGATGCATATGAGTAAGTATGCAGGTCATATTGATACGACTACCAAGCAAGTGATGGCCGATTTTAAGGCGGCTGATTTAAATCCGATTTGGTCTGATAATTTTATGGGCATGTGCATGTCCAAAGTTGTGTTTAACGCGGTCACCAATAGTTTGTGCACGATGTTCGAGATTCAGATGGGCCAATTCATCGAATATCCGGGCGTCAAGGATATGGCGACTCAAATGTTCAACGAAGCCTATGATGCTTGCGAAAGGGCAGGCATCAAACTCATTGAGACGCGGCAAGAAGAAATCGACTCGGTTGAAACGGTCAGTCGAGCCTATAAGTACCATTATCCATCAATGTATCAAGACTTCTCAAAGGGACGGCCAACCGAAGTTGATTATATTAATGGCTATATTGCTAAGATTGGGCGGGAACATGACTACGTTTGTCGCGTGCATGAGTTTGTGACTCACGAGGTCCATTTAGCAGAAATGATGCGGCAATACCGGCACCCGGAAATCCCCGTTGCTGAAAAATAAGATTATTAATGAAAAAGTTCTGAGTATTTTCAGAACTTTTTTTGTGGGCGGAAAAACTTAATTTAGTAAGGTTGAAATCGGTTTCTTTGACATTGGTCTATACACTTAGATGACCTTGTAAACTTGCAATGAAAACATGTTGTGATAGGATTTATAACGTGCTTAAAAAGAGAACGAGGAGAAATTGGTATGAAGACATATTTTCAGAAAATCGGTCAGTCATTGATGCTACCGATTGCAACGTTGCCCGCAGCAGCGATTTTGGTTGGGATTGGGAATTACTTGCCAAAACAGTGGTTGTTTGCAAATTACTTGATTCAGGGTGGTAACGTTGTCCTGAATAACTTAGCCTTGCTGTTTGCAGTCGGCTTAGCTATCGGGATGTCAGTCAATAAGGACGGCGCGGCAGCTATTGCTGGTTTGATCGCGTTTGAAGTTCCGGTGATGGTGTTAAAACCAGCGACATTAGCGACGATGCTGAATGTTAAAGTGAGTCAGATCAATCCAGCATTTAGCGCGTTAGATAACAATGTGCTGATTGGAATCAGTGCTGGACTGATTGCGGCTGCGCTCTATAATCGGTTCCACGAAGTAAAATTACCAATGGCGCTCTCATTCTTTAGTGGTAAACGCCTAGTGCCAATTATGGCTGCTTTTGTGATGCTGATTGTGACGGCGGTATTGTACCTTGTTTGGCCGTTTGTCTACGATGCCATCGTCCTCTTTGCAACGGGGATTTCAAAATTAGGTTTCGTGGGGGCTGGTCTATATGGCTTTTTCAATCGTTTATTGATCCCGACTGGTTTGCACCACGCCTTAAATTCCGTATTCTGGTATAACGTTGCAGGTATCAATGATATTGGCAATTTCTGGGCCAGCCATGGTGTTAAAGGAATCACAGGGATGTATGAAGCTGGATTCTTCCCAATTATGATGTTTGGCTTGCCAGCTGGTGCGTATGCAATTTATCGTAATGCACGACCGGACCGAAAAAAAGAAGTGGGTTCATTGATGTTAGCGGGTGCGTTTGCGTCGTTCTTTACGGGGGTGACCGAACCGCTTGAATTTTCATTCATGTTCGTGGCATGGCCGCTCTACTTATTACATGCCGTTTTTATGGGGCTATCATTAGGATTCGCCGCGTTAATGCACTGGACCGCCAGCTTTTCGTTTAGTGGCGGGTTAGTCGATTATTTATTGAGTTTTCGGATGCCGTTAGCCAACCAACCCTATATGTTACTGGTTCAAGGGCTGGTGATGGCCGTCATTTATTACTTTGGTTTTGACTTTGCAATCAAACGGTTTAATTTGAAGACGCCTGGTCGTGAAGTTGTGTCTGCAGATGTCGATGGGGTGGGTGCACCTGCTAGTCCAGCGGTGGCCGTTGCAGCAACGGATGATAAGTATATGCGCCAAGCAAAGCAAATTTATGCGGCTATTGGTGGTCATGACAATATTAGTGTGATCAACAATTGTACGACGCGGCTGCGGTTACAACTTAAGGATACGGAAAAAGTCGATCAGCCGGCCGTAATGGCTGCTGGCGTGCCTGGTTTGAACGTACTGGATGTTCATAACATCCACATTGTGATCGGTACGGAAGTCCAGTTCGTCGCGGAGGCTTTACAAAAATTATTTTCTGGTCAGGTGGCGACGACCCCGGCATCTGATGCTGAATCAAAGGCCCCGCTTGAACCGCAAACTGCTACTGTAACGGAAGCGCCGGTGACAACGATTTTGCGGGCACCAGCAACGGGACAATTAATGCCGATTAGTGCGGTTGCGGATGAGACGTTTGCTGGTAAACTCTTAGGTGATGGTTACGCTGTTGAACCCGAAGATGGTGAAGTCGTTGCTCCGGTTAGTGGGACAGTGACAAGTGTCTTTCCGACCAAACACGCTATCGGGTTGAAGACGACGAGTGGTTTAGAAGTCTTATTACACATGGGGATCAATACCGTGGAAATGAATGGTACGCCGTTCAAGTTACACGTGGCAACGGGTGACGAAATTGCGGCCGGTACTGCGGTAGCGACGGTTGACTTGGCTGCTATCAAGTCAACCGGTAAAGCGACAACCATGATGGTCGTTATCACCAATATGGATCACGTTAACAAACTAACCCTTAATCCAACTGGTCATGTGACTAGCGGTGATTTGATTGGCGCAGCTGAATAAGTTACGCGCTGTCGACGTTGGGTTTATTGAAAAAGTTTCGTCTAAATCTTTTCGATTTAGGCGGAACTTTTTTTGTCGCATTGGTTATCGAGGCAACGGATGACAGCAAATGAACAACTTGATGCGGGGACAGTGCGTTTGATTGCTTCCCACTGACTCCCACGATATACTATTGGCATTATAGGGGGGCGGTAACATGATTGACGAAGTATTAGTATTGAACTCAACGCCAACGGGGATTTTACAGAATTCAGTTTCAGGAAGCATGGTGATTGACGCGGCACTTGATGCACGACTAGTCAAGCGACTAATGCAGGCGCTAACTCAATCGATGCTTAAGGTCAGGGTTGCAACCGCGGACGACTTACCGGTGACCGACCACCAATTGCTGGTCGTCAGTCGACCAGTGGCAGCCGTGTTGGACTTACAAGCTAGTGCGCGAGTTCTGATTTATCCAGAAGAAACGGGACTGACAGCCGCTGGAATGACACAGCTAGCAGTGCAGATTGATCAACGATTGACTAAAATATCCAGATAACGATCAAAAAACGCCCAGGGCAGTTGTTCGCAAGTTACTGAACAGTTGCCCTGGGCGTCTTCGATGATTAGTCTTTGTGGTGTTTTTTAATGATAGTTACTAATTTCAATCAAGTTGTTATCAGGATCACGAACATACAGTGACGTCAACTTTCCGTGGGCACCAGTTCTTTCAACCGGCCCGGCAATCACATCCACGAAATAACTCTTTAAGTGATGCTGGATATCATCAATATTATCTTTCGCAATCAAGCAAAGATCTGCACTGCCGGGTGTCGGCTTAGCCGCAATGGGTTGGTGTGGCTGGTCAGTGGTCTGAAAGTTAATTTTTTGTTTACCCACTAAGACAGCTTGGCGGTCACCATCGAAGGTCACAATGGGAAGGTCAAATACTTCATGGTAAAACCGTAATGACCGTGCAATGTCAGTAACGGTTAGGGTCAAATGATCGATATCGCGAATATTCACAAGCTCAAATCCCTTCAAAAATAATTCATTATTAAACGTGTCGTACTCATCAGATTTGGCATGAACCATGATTAAAATGTACCAGTTGTGTAAGTTCAAAAGCAGCCAGCTTTAGGCCCGCTGGAAAACGTGCGAGTTAGCGTAAACATGCTTTGCTGGTTCGTCCTACGCCGACTTCCAGGCATTTCCGTCAATTGCTGGAACGCGGTGGACACAGATTTAAGCCGCAACCCACGTCTTAAATACTGGTCTTCCACTAACCAAGCAAAGGACGCTTGCTAAGTGGAATTTCACCGCTGAGCATTGACCGAAACGCCTTCCAGTCGGGACAGTATTCGAATGGCTGACGGTGATGTACCCAACCTTTGATGGACTTATCATTGTTCCTCATAAACGGTAATTTTGTTAATTAACTGTCAGTCTGAAAGTGATATTGTGGGAGATCACTATTCCTCAAGCGGCATAGTAATAATCGAACGTCTCGACAAAGTGGTTAATGGAACCCTGACGTTTCGTTTGAGGTTCCGGTATCAAAATAGTCAGCGACAAATTTTACCAAGTTAAGTGGCCGTTAATCTGCCATTCGAGGGGGTTCCCAAAACGTGTTCGGTGCCACTAAAGCCTGTGCTTGCTACGCCGACGGACAAATGCCAAAACCACATTAATCTGTTGGCCAGGCAATACTCGGCTTCAACCCGTGGCCCCTCACAGGCTTGAGACTGGAGGGGCTGGGTGACAATGCTCAGTAGCCAAATTATTCTTAGTCGGAAGTGTCTTTCTTCCGGCTTAGAATAAGACTCGTATTTGAGATGACGCGGGTTATGCGTTAGCTCAAATCGACGTCGGCTGCGTTCCAGCAATTGTCACCCAGCCCCGGAGGTCGGCATAGGACGCACAACGGCTGACGAACAGCAATCTAACTGGTACGTTTTAATCATGATTCATGCCAATAATAATGAGTATAAGACGGTGTTATTCAGTATACCACGATTGATAATGGGACGGATATGACAGTATTTGGGAAGCAACTCAAAAAATAACAACTGTAACCGTTCACACCGGACGCGACTTTTGACAATGCTTGCTTTTCATAGTAATGTAGGTGTTACTATAAGAAGGAGGGCTATTCGTGATAACAATTCGACCAGCCGATCAAGACGACGCGGGCCAGATAGCACCGCTAATTAATATGATTTTTGATGAAATGCAACTTGAGGAACTAGACGACATTCCTGAACCTGACTTAGAGAAGGCCATTACTGCCGCTTACCGGACACCTGATTATTTGTCTGGTAAGGCAACGACGGTAGTGGCCGAGGCCGATGGTCAAGTGGTCGGGGTAGCGTTTGGTTATCCTGACAAAAATGAGGACGCGGTGGACGACGTGTTAGCACGAGTTACTGCGAATAATGATGCGTTTGGTTCAGCATTTGAAGCTGAAGCTGAAAGTTATGAGCACGAATGGTACCTGGATTCGATTGCGGTCGACCCGAATTATCAGGGTCATGGGATTGGCGGGAAGTTACTCGCCGCCCTGCCAAGATACGCGCGACAAGCTGGTCAAAAGCGGATTGGTTTGAACGTTGACATGGCTAATTTAGGAGCTAAGAAGCTCTATGACCGTTATCATTACGAATCGGTAGGAATTAAGCCTATCGGTGATCGGATGTACTTCCATATGCAATATGAACTAGATAAAGACTTGGTGCTAGCTTAGTATCAGGGCTATCGCAACGGGCCTCGTGATATGACGGGGCCCGTTTTAATACGGGTCAAAATGAAAGTGTAGGTTGAAAACAACATGGCTTTACTAGAAGTAACGGATTTATCGCAAAGCTTTGCGGACCGTAAATTATATGACGATGCGAATTTTACGCTGGAACGAGCGGATCATATGGGTATCGTTGGTCAAAATGGGGCGGGTAAGAGTACCCTAATTAAGATTTTAACTGGCCAGATCTTACCATTATCTGGTCAGATCAAGTGGCAGCGCAACGTTCGAACTGGCTATCTGGATCAATACGCCGATATTCCAGCCGGCATGACGCTATACGCCTTTTTGAAAACGGCTTTTCAACGCTTGTATGATTTAGATGCGCAGATGCAACAACTTTATGCGGATTATGCTGAAAAGATGGATGACCAGTTATTGGAACGTGCAGGTAGGATTCAGGAGACCTTGGAAGCCAATAATTTTTATGATATTGAGACAGAAATGGAACGGGTAATTACCGGACTAGGATTAGATGAAATCGGTCGGGATCACGTCATCAGTGAGAT
The DNA here is from genome assembly GCF_022549155.1 of Lactiplantibacillus sp. ME-2. Classification (NCBI taxonomy): domain Bacteria; kingdom Bacillati; phylum Bacillota; class Bacilli; order Lactobacillales; family Lactobacillaceae; genus Lactiplantibacillus; species Lactiplantibacillus sp. ME-2. Next base: position 27,833 of record NZ_JAKZEQ010000027.1, on the reverse strand, counting down.
GTCTGGTGGTCAACGGTCGAAGATCATCTTGGCTAAACTATTGCTGGAAAACCCGGATGTGATTATTCTTGATGAACCGACGAACTACCTCGATACGGCGCATATCAGTTGGTTGGAAGATTATTTGAACGGCTTTGAAGGGGCCGTTATGGTGATCTCTCATGACTATGATTTCTTGCAACAGGTCACAAACTGTATTTGTGACGTGGCATTCGGTAAAATTATTAAGTACCGGGGCGATTTTAAAGCGGCTATGCGGCAAAAAGAAGCACGTAAGGAAGCCCAACTGAAGGCGTTTGAAAAGCAACAAGTTGTGATTGAAAAAGCCGAAAAGTTCATTCGCAAGAACAAGGCCGGTTCAAAGTCAACGATGGCGAAGTCACGGGAAAAGATGCTATCGCATTTGGATCGGGTTGATCCACCGAGTGAAAATGAACACGCTAAGTTTGCCTTTCCATACCTTGATACGGGTTCTCAAAATGCATTGAGTGTGACGAAGCTGTCTGTTGGGTACGGAAAGCCGTTGTTGGAACCCGTGACTTTTACGATGACCAACGGTGAAAAATTAGCGTTTAAGGGCTTTAATGGGGTTGGTAAATCAACTTTGATCAAGTCAATTTTAGGTGTAATTCCAGCGTTAAGTGGTAAGTCAGATTTTTCGCCATCTGCTAAAATCAATTATTTCAATCAAGATTTGGAATGGGATAACCCACAGTTGACACCGTTACAGACGATTCAAAATGAATACCCTACGATGTTACCGAAGACAATTCGGACTAAGTTGGCTAAGTGTGGGATTAATGCGGCGAATGCGATGAAGCCAATGCACTTACTCAGTGGGGGCGAACAGACTAAGGTTAAATTAGCCTTGCTTGAATTGGTTCCAAGTAACTTCTTAATTATGGACGAACCAACGAACCATTTGGACGATGAAACTAAAGAAGGCCTCAAGCGTGCATTACAGGCTTTCCAAGGTAATCTAATCTTGGTTAGTCATGAGAGCAGTTTTGTGAATGGCTGGGTTGACAAGGAATTGAACGTCGAGAAACTCAGTTTGAAAGAACGACAAGGCTAATTCTTATCCTTTTTAATAGCAGTCCATGCTTGGGCTTGTCTGTGGACAGACATTCAAGCATGGACTGTTTTTGGATGTCCTGATTAGGAGAAAATTATTTTTAGCTGACTAGTTAATTTGAAAATGGACTGCTGGCGATTCAGTAATTATTGGACCGTCAGCGCGCCATTGTCCCCATCGGTAATCGCTAAACCCAAAAAGGCCGTTAATTTGTAAATCGGGAACGAATTTACAAATTAACGGCCTTTTGGGAACAATTATTAATCCGTTAGTAATTGACTTTCAACCGTGGTCTGGTCGCGACCGGCCTGCTTGGACTGATAGAGGTAGTCGTCAACGCGGACGAACCAATCAGTGAAAGTCTGGTCGGTTGGTTGCAATTCTGAAATGCCAATTGAAACGGTCACGTTCAACGTTTGAGCGTTAAATTTGATTGGTACTGTTTTCAGTTTACGCTGAATCGTACGCATTATTTGACCAGCTTCAAGCGCTGAGATGCCACGAAAAATGATGACGAATTCTTCACCGCCATAGCGGAAGATCTGACCGTGAGTGCTACGCTGATTAAGTTCAAGTTCAACAAAATGCGCCACGTGTCGGAGTACGGCGTCGCCAGCCAGATGGCCGTACTGATCGTTAAAGGCTTTAAAGTGGTCAATATCGAACATGACCATAGTGACGGGCCCCATTTGATGGTGCTGATACGCGGCAAACACTTCACGCGCATGCGTGTCAAAGCTGGCGCGGTTACGAATACCGGTTAATTCATCGTAATTGACTTGTTGATCAAAGGTGAGCACTTCATTGAAAAACTTTTGGACGCGATTGACTGCTAAACGAATCAACCACATGTAAAGGACAAAGGCTAGAATGATGACGAGTGTATGGCTCAATTTGAACGGATGAACTGACCAAATAACGCCCCACCAAGTGCCACTATATAGTATTTGGAACAGGAGATACTTCCATTGAGTAGCGTGTAATTCTTGATAGTTATGAGTAATATAGACGACTGTACTAATCAAGATAATGGCCATGGCCAGAAAAACTGGCAGGTACTGCGTGCTGTGGCCCAACCAGATGGCCTGACCATAAATGAACAATGGCATTAACAGGTTAATAATTTCAACGGCCAGGTTGCGCATGGTGTTAAGGCTGAACAGAAGAATCGTTAATTGAACCGTTGCGTAGGTCCAACTGATAATGCTACCTGAATTCAGCGTAATGAATATTTGTCGTAATAGGATCATACTAATGAGGACACTTAAAGCCTCGGCACCATGGGCCCCAATAGTCCAATGTCGATTTTGACGACGATGGACCTGTTGCTCTAGGAGGTAGGTCAGAATGGTCATTAGGGTGATCAGGCCAATTGTAATGAGAATGACAATTAGCATTTTGATATTAAAAAGATCTCGGCCTAAGCTCGATAGCGTAAGTAGATGTAACACAGTGCGCCCCCATAATTGTTGCGTTTAATTAATTTGTCCTTTAATCATAACACGTTACGCAGGTAACTGTTAACAGCAGTTTGCAATAATTTAAAAATCATCAAACAGTCTTTACTGAAAAATAACCTAGTCTTTACATAAATATGATGATGATTTAGGCCTCAATACGGCATACTTACCATGTAAGGTTAGATAGCAAACGCAATAAAAAGGAGTTTGTAAAATGCTGCATGAAACGTTCTATGGTGTGATCTTGATTAGTTTCTTGATTGGTATCGGCGTGCAGTGGTATTTTCGTGAATACTTTCAATTATTAGTGTTCGGCCATAGTGTTGAGATTTTATTTATGATGGTATTAGGTTGGTACCAGTTCGGCATGCTCGTTTTACTACCGCTGTTAGTTTTATGGGGAATTGGACTTGGTGCAATTTATGTGATGAACCGATTCGCGTAATTAGTTTGTGTCGTGGAGGTGCCCAATGAGACGATGGTTTGTGAGTTACACGCTAGGAATGATTGTTGGTGCGGTGTTATTTTTGTGTAGTTTAGTTGCCATTCATTGGTTGGGACCACAATTATGGGTGGGCGTGGCTTTAGGTGGGAGTCTATTGGTAGGCTGTAATATTGGCTTAGAAGTTCTCAAGCATCATTATCAAGTGACGACACCACAAGCGATTTTTAGGTTATTGAATTGGTCCTGAGGTGCCCATAACTGATAGTTGGGTTTGATTTGAAGCGGGCTACCGATCTCTGACATTGCAATTGGAATTCATTAAATAGGCGCACCGAGAAACTAACATGGTTTCTCGGTGCGCCTATTAAGCTACAGTTTCCCTGTGCATGCGGATTAATGACTAATTTTAGACATGTCGTGATCATCTGGCAACGTGAGGCCACGGTTAGGGACACTTGTTGAAAAGACGATCTGGGTACTCGTTTTTCCAAATGTTTGTAATTGGTTGACAAACTCGTCTAATGCCTGCGTTGATTCGAAAATCACTTTCAAAATTTGAGAGTATTCACCCGTGACACAGTCACATTCCAGAATATTAGGAATGCCGGCAACAAATGGGTAAAAGCGCTCCTTTTGCGTTGGTTCAAGTTGGAGTTGAATATAGGCTTTTATGTGGTAATTGAGCTTTTCAAAGTTAAGATTTGCTTGATAGTCACGAATTATGCCACTCTTTTTCAGACGAGTGATGCGAGCGGAAATTGCGGGCGAAGAAATGAAGCATTGATCGGCGAGCGCTTTTAAGGAGATTCGCGCGTCGGCCTGCAAGGCGTTCAAAATCTTCAAATCGGTTTTATCCATCGTTAAAACGCCTCCTAAGTAATTATTAGTATCATAGCATACTTTCACAGTGATTTTTAATATTTAGTGTAAAGTTTCTACTGAAAGGATAGCTTCTTAACGTGCCGAGGTGCCACGGCGGTGGGGGGCGATCGATTAAAGTTAAAATCACTTCAAGGTTTGATCAGGAAGCCAGACGTGGTTCCGGAGATATGGTAAACTGAAAAAATGAGGTGACTAGAATGCAATCAACACGGATTATTGCGGCCGTTGCGAACGTGTGGCGGCAGCCGAACAATACGTCCATCGATACTCCGGCACTAGCAAATGTCGGCTTACAACCATGGTTGGCGCAGTTATCAGATGAAGATACTGTGGCTTTGGAACGCGACAATCGCATCGTGACGCAGGCGTTATTTAACGACGTCTTTTTAGTCGAACAGTTTGTCAATGGCTGGGCCTATGGTTACGTTGTTAATCAGGCCGACTCCCGGCATCCACAGGGGTATCCAGGATGGGTATGGGCGGCGCAATTGTCGACCGTCCCATTGCCGGTTCAAACTGGGCCGATGATTACGATACGGCGTGGTTTTACGCCGTTACTATGCTTAGATGGCCGTACGTTCTTAAATCTTAGCCTTGGAACGGAACTACCCGTTATTAGTAGCAAAGATCATCGTTATTATACGGTCCAGACCCCACTCGGAACGGGAAAAATTGCAAAACGTGCGACGCAGTTTGCATTTAGAACCGCGCGCTTGACACCGGGAGCGACACTCGTTCGACTCGGTGAAGAATTCTTGGATTTACGCTACCTATGGGGTGGCATCAGTGCTTATGGTTTCGATTGTTCTGGATTCGCCTATACCTTGCATCGCAGTCTAGGTATTCGCTTACCGCGCGATGCTCAGGATCAGATCAAGCAAGGAGTGGCGGTCGACATAGCAAATGCCCAGCTTGGGGATCTGTGTTTCTTTGCTCATAATCATGGGAACGGTGCGGTACACCACGTTGCCCTATATGCCGGTGATGGCTGGCTATTACATGCACCCACGCCTGGCAAACACGTGACATACTTGCAGTTAGCAAGCACTTATTTACAAGATGAGTTGGTCGCTGTCAAACGAAATTGGTAATGTGAGTTCAATTGACTTAGATTTAATTAAAGTAGAATATTTCAAAATATTAATGGGGCGGATAAAGTGAAACAAATTAAATGGTGGCTGTTGGCAGTCTTATTAGTCGTTGGCTTAACCGGTTGCGGTTCTCAAACCACTAAGAAACAAGCAACGCAACAGGCGGCAAGTACTAAAAAAATATCGCCGTATGTGAATCAACAGACCCCCACATTTTACGTCCACGGGTTTCAGGGGAGTGCGAAGTCAACGAATACCCTGATTGCGCATGCTGAAAAGACTGCTCATGCTCACAAAGTTTTGGTGGCAACGGTCAGTACCAGTGGTCAAGTGACGTTGACGGGTAAATGGCGTGGTCGGGTGCGTAACCCGATAATTCAAGTCGTGTTCAAGAACAATCTGGCCCAGTATGACCAACAGAGTGCTTGGCTGGCTAAGGTGATTACCACGGTTCAACAACAGCACGCGTTTAAACATTATAATATCGTCGCCCATTCTGCGGGCTGTGTCGCTAGCGTTAATATGCTGATGACGCAACAAACGACGACTTTTCCGAAGATCAGTAAGTTAGTAACGATCGCTGGCCCGTTTGATGGGGTGGTCGGGGAAGATGATGTTGCTAATCAGAACTCGTTTCTGACTTCTGGGCAACCGAAATATTTGCATGCAGCCTATGAATTATTGGCAGCCAAGCGGAACAATTTTCCTAAAAATGTGCAACTATTGAATATCGTGGGAACCTTGAACGATGGTAGTCATTCGGACAGCTTGGTCACCAACGTGTCGGCCCGTTCCATCAAGTATTTATTGCGTGGGCGGGATGTCGATTACACCGAAAAAGACTTTTATGGGGCCCATGCGCAGCACAGCCAGTTACATGAAAATACTAAGGTAGCACTGGCAGTTGACCGCTTTTTATGGCATCGATGATATGACTGGGGCTCTGCTAATCAGTAGTTGGTTTGGGATTGTGAGTCAGTCACGTTACGCAATTAGAATCAAAATCAAACAAGCTCATCCGGCCTTAGTCAGGTCAGATGAGCTTGTTTGATGATCGTCATCCTGAAGTCAGCGGGTTGGTCTGGGCTAGAGAAAGAATAGAATATAAGCCGTTCGAATAAGGTGGTACAACGCATATAGGGTAATTAAATAAACAACTGAGATACCGCCATATACGGCATATTTATAATTGCGCATGTAAAAACCTCCCTTATAATATTACCTTTAGTGTAAATCGGAATCTGTTTTTACACAATGCAAACGCCTTCATTATTAGGGCTAAATTTAAATTAAGTCAAAGAAAGAGCATTCTGTTAGCGATAACTTCAAAAATATGATAATGTTAATTGTTAGTTCGGTGGACTTCACGCTGCCGGATTAAATTTACCTCAGATTTTGGATAAATTAATTTTTAGTATCATGTACTTGCCCCAGTATTGAGTATTAGAATTATTTACAGATTTCCTGAGCATTAGGAAAGGATGTAATTCAATGCGCGTTACCATTAATCGCGGTCAAGAGGTCTACACTGATATTCCCTTAATGACCGCCCGACATCGCTATATCAAAGCGGATGTCTGGGAAATAAAAAAAGCAATTATTGAAAAGTCAGCCATTAACGGGTGGACGGTTCAAGCGCTACAAGCAATGAATTAAAAAATAAACAACGGCCACGGCATTTGCCAGTGGCCGTTTTTGTAGGAGGACGATTTGAATGGCGCATGAAGTCAGTTATCGGCCATTAATCAGTATTACGAACGTAATCTGGAGTTTCGATGCAGTGACCAAGCAACTGCTGGTCCTGCTTATTCAGCGTGATCACGCTCCTTTTGAGAATACCTGGGGATTACCGACGACGTATTTGAGAACGGATGAGAGTGCGGATGAAGCCGCATTGCGATTAGTTCGTGAGAAGTTGGGCGTCCAGCTTGCCCAATTCCATACAGAACAGTTAGGGACGTTTACCGCGGTCGATCGCGTGCCGGGTGAACGCTCACTGGCGTTGACGTATATGGTTTATTTGCCAGTCAAGCCGGAACTAGTTCCGGGGTATGGTGCGCGCGATGTCAAGTGGTTTGCCATTACGCCGCGGGTGGATCGTGATGATCTGGTCGCTGATGGTTTGGCATTTGCTGGTGTTCCCGATTCGCAGACGGAGCGGGAGTTTTATCAACGAATCGCCAAGCAGTTGTTAACCGCCGATCATGGCCTGATCTTAAGAAACGCCCTACAACGTGTGCGCAATCGCCTGGACTATGCTCCTACGATCTTATTAGTGTTAGGTGAGCAGTTCACACTCAAACAGGCGCGCCAGCTGTATGCGATTTTGTGGCGGCAGCCAGTGGCAACCATCGACAATTCAAACTTTCGTAAAACCCACGTTCATTTATTTACAGAGGTGGGGACAGCCCGACCTGGCTCTTCTGGACGCCCCGCTAAGGTATACCGGCTAAAGTAGTTCATTTGACACGTCCAAGTCGGTATGCTACTTTTATAGCACCATAAAGGTAAAAAATACCTAAATTAGTGGAAGGCTAATTAGGAAATTTGGGAGAGTATTGGAATGGTCGAAAGTAAAAGAAATAGTGCTAAGCTATTATGGGTCATCGGGACGGCCTGGCTTTTTGATGCGTTAGACGTGGCCCTGCTATCATTTGTGATGCCGGTTATTAAAGAAAGTTGGCAGCTAACTGCAGGACAGTTGGGAGCAGTCAGTGCGATCACCACGCTTGGCATGATGATTGGGGCCTTGGTATGCGGCTATTTAGCAGATAAATTGGGGCGTAAGCCAGTCCTTATTGGGACGCTACTGCTTTTTTCGCTTGGTAATTTGTTATTGACGATTACCCCGAACGTCGAGTGGTTCTTAGTCGTTCGGTTGTTGACTGGCATTGGTCTGGGGGGTGAACTACCGGTTGCTGCGACAATGATTGCTGATCATTATACGGGAACACAGCGCTCACGCATGCTAGTCCTGGTAGATAGTTTTTGGGCGTTTGGCTGGATTGCAGCATCGTTATTGGCCTTTTTAGTGATGCCACACATTGGTTGGCGGATGACGGTCTTAATCACCGCCTTAATGGGGTTGTATGCGTTGCTGTTACGCCGACACTTACCTGCAGAACAGGAGGCTAATCGGCCACAAAAAGTTGATTTTAGACAGGCATTGCGGCAAGTGTGGTCCGCTAAATATCGACGAGCTACGATTTGCCTCAGCATTCTATGGTTTGTGATTATGTTTGCCTATTACGGTATGTTTTTATGGCTTCCAAGCGTTTTGGTGTTGCGCGGATTTTCATTAGTACATGGGTTTGGCTATACGATGTTGATGAGCTTGGCGCAACTTCCCGGCTATTATCTAGCTGCGTGGTTGATCGGCGTCGTCAAGCGTAAGGCGGTATTGGCAACTTATCTGATTGGGACGGTCGTCAGTGCCGCAGCTTTTGGGACGGCCAATAATCCAACGATGATTCTGATTAGTGGTGCATGGTTGTCGTTCTTTACGCTAGGGGCGTGGGGAATTATGATTGCTTTCACACCGGGGCAATTTGCGCCCGCGGTACGGGGAATTGGTATGGGCGTTGCCCAGTCAATTGGTCGCATTGGCGCAACCATCGGCCCATTTTTAGTTGGTGCGCTGATGGCAATTGGATTTGGCATTCCGGCAATTTTTATGGTGTTCGTGGCCGTACTCTTACTCGGTGTTGGGGTATTGCTATTCGGGTTACCGAATCAAGAGACGGATGATTAAGTATCGGTGGCAGATATAAATTAAATCGTAAGTTAAATTTACTTATATGGAATGGACTAGTGATGTGGGCGCTGTTGCTGAATTTGAATTGAAATGATTCAATAATATTTTTTGTGAAAGTTAAACGAGCTCAGTGATGACGCGGCTTTGAGGGTGTCATTCGTTGCGAAGCCAAAGTGAAACTCCTATGATTACACTGAGGAGTTGAAAAAAATGGCAAAGGCAAAAGCACGTACGACCCAACCGAATGAACGATTAAGTGCCCAACTAGCACTTGCCAGCATGGCAATTGAGATTCGAAGCGATGTTGTGTTGACCAGGTTAGTTGCGCGGGCTCGTCGCCGGCTTAATCGTAGTGGTGACAGTATTGCTATCGCGCACCAAATCGCTGTTGATCTAGGTTATTATTTAGTGTGTCATCAATACAAAATGCCCCGAGCTGCTTATGATTTGTTGGCAGTTGCGTATGAAGTAAGTGTTGAGACGCCCACACGAGCGACTATTATTCAGTTACCGTCACGAAAAAAATAGACTAGGACTATCAATTGATTCACACTTATATTAGAATATAATGATAAATAGATGTGCAAAATTGGAGGAAATTGAATGGGAAGGTCTGAACAATTAAAAAAGCTCGTCTTGGCAGGGTTATTTGCCGCCATTATTTTTATTGGTATCAGTGTATTACGAATTCCGTTGCCCGCGATTGTTGGGCGGCCATTTATTCATTTTGGTAATATTTTGACAGTGCTCGCAGTGATGTTGCTTGGTTTTGGCTATGGTGCTACGGCTGGTGCAGTGGGGCTTGGCTTGTTTGATATTCTGAATGGGTATGCCGCAACTTCGTGGTTAACAATTATTGAAGCAATTATTCTGGCCGCGATGGTCAACCTGAGTTTCAAGTCAATCGGCTATCGTGAAGATCGTATTGGCCGGCTTTACTGGGTATCGTTAGTCGCAGGGCTCACAAAAATCGTCACTTCGTGGTGTACAGGCGTGATTGAAGCCTTAATGGTGGGGACAACGCTCAAGGTCGCCATGATTGGGTCCTTCACGAGTTTATTAGCAGCGACCATTAATGCGGTGGCATGTGTCATCATTGTGCCGTTATTGTATCGGATCTTAGTACAGGTTGGGTTTAACCGCCAGCGGGTCGGTACGGTCTAAATGGCCGCATGCTAACGCAGCTGGATTAGTGCCGTGAGCACTTATTATTTTAACAGACTGGTTGCAATCCACTTTAACACCGTTGGCTGTGGCGTTTATAATTATTGGACAGATTTTGGTTGATCAGGTTAACCATGGTTGTATTATCGGTAAAAAAAGCCCTTTCCAATTTGGAAAAGGGCTTTTTACTGAAGTAGCACGCTAATCAAAATAGGACAAAAAAAGCTATCCCGTTAGGATAGCTTTAATGAATATTGATATAACAAGTGTTCTGGAGCTTATTACATCACTTTGAAACTCAGTAATGGAGATGGCGAGAGTCGAACTCGCGTCCAAGCATATTGCCCCTCGGATATCTACGCTCATATTCATACTATTTAAATTTCATCATTGCAAACGCCGTATGACAGGGCACCCAGCAATGACTAACCTGATTAGTCTCTTCTCGCAACTCCAGGTGGAAGCTTTGAGCGTAAGTCCACTAAATTTAGGACCCAGATCCAGAACATGGACGATCCTGGGAGGATCTACGTTAAGCGCTTATTAGGCAGCTAAAGCGTAAGAATTGTTATTATTTTTTGCAGTTATAATTTAAACTGAGCGTTTTTACGTAGACGCAACCTACGAAGCGCAATCCGAACTCAAACTATACCTGTCGAATCCAGAACATCCCCAAATTCAACAATCCTAGTTTAGCACAGCTCAACTGTTCTGCCAACTAATCTGTCTACTGGTCATGACAATCATTACAGCAGTTTAAGATGAAGAGTGTGCTCGGCGGCGCCGCAAAAAGTGCAACATTTTATGTGTGTTCAGTGAAAGTGCCATGACTGCCAAGATAATCAGTAAGCCGCCGATAAAATCGAAGCTAGTGAGTTGAACGTTTAGAAAAGTAATCGAGAAAACCGTCGCGGCTAAGGGCTCGAAGGCGTCCATCAAACTGGCCGTTGTCGGTAGAATATCGCTTAAACTACGCGCAAACATCAGGAAGGGGGCCACCGTTCCTAAGAGAATAATGACGATTAACAAGCCTAATTGGGGCCAGGTAATCGTCAGGTGGACACGCCACATGGGTTGTAACAAGGTTAGAAACAGACCCGCAATCAGTAACCCCCAGCCAGTGACGGTTAATGCGCCATACTTTGGTAAAATGGTTCGCGGAATCAAGGTGTTCGTGGCGACCCCGATGGCGGATAAGCCGCCCCAGAACAAGATGACGGGTGAAATTGCTAGACTGTTTAAGTGACCGTGTGTCACGATCAATAGTGTCCCGATAAAGGCCATGATCATACCAATCAGTTCGATACGACTGGGTGTCACGTGCTTAAATAAGAAGTAATAGATGCTGATAATGAATGGGCCAAGAAATTGGATAATCGTGGCAATCGGGGCATTACCAACGCGAACCGCTTCGAAATAGCAAAGTTGAACCGGAATCAGCCCCAGCAAACCGTAACTCACCGCTGTCCAAGCGGCATGGCGGTGATGCCAGATTTTAAAGGGATGTTTACCAGCCACCATCCCCCAGACGAGTAAAATCAAGCCTGCACTGATCATGCGGACCTGCGTTAGCCACATTGCGGTTAGATGCGGATTATTGATGAAGAGGGTACTCGCAGCCACCCCTGAGATACCCCACAGAATACAGGCACTACTAGCGAGTAAGACGCCCCGTAAATGATTTTGTTGTGTCAAATTACGACTCCTTTCTGAAAATAATAAGCAATTTTCATTATAGCAAAGGTGCGTCTGGGAACCTATGTTTATGAGGAATCTCTTATTATTCTCATGGGTTACTTCATCAAAAGTAACGGGTGCGTTTCAGAAGAACTCATGCTATGATATGAACAATCAAACGCGAATAATGATGCGTCTAACGGAGGCTATAAAGATGAAAGCAATTATTACCGTTGTGGGACAGGACCAAGTGGGAATTGTCGCAAAAGTAGCGAACGAGTTAGCACGTTTAAAAATCAATATTGTCGATATTTCGCAAACCTTGATGGATCATAATTTTACCATGATGCTATCGGCGGAATGGGATGACCAGCAATTAAGTTTTGCGGCGGCCAAAGAGGCGTTAGAATCGCTCGGTGAGGCATCAGAGTTAACGATTCGAATTCAACGGCAAGCGGTTTTTGACGCAATTCAGAAGTTATAGGAGGCGGCCATGGAAAGTCGTTCAATTTTAGAAACAATTCAGATGGTGGCCGAGGAAAATCTTGATATTCGTACAATCACAATGGGCATTTCGCTCTTTGATTGTGTTGATAGTGATGGTGAGCGGGCCCGGCAAAAAATCTATGATAAGATCACGACTAGCGCGAAGGACCTGGTCAAAGTGGCCGCTCAAATTCAAGAAGAGTACGGTATTCCTATCATCAATAAGCGAATTGCGGTAACGCCGATTGCATTGATTGCGGCTGCGAGTCAGGATCAAGACTATGTCGCGTACGCAGTAACCATGGAACGGGCAGCTCAAGCGCTAGGTGTCGATCTCATTGGTGGTTTCTCCGCCCTGGTTCAGAAGGGGTATCAGAGTGGGGACCGCAAACTGATTGCATCGATTCCCGCCGCGTTAGCTGCAACTAGCCGTGTTTGCAGTTCGGTAAATGTCGGGTCGACACGGGCTGGAATCAACTTGGACGCGGTCGGTGAAATGGGTCGTATTATAAAGCAGATTGCGGCTGACGATCCGGTCAATTGCATGAGTTTAGTGGTATTTGCCAATGCGGTCGACGATAATCCGTTCATGGCGGGCGCTTTTCACGGTGTTGGTGAAGCTGATCGAGTTATTAACGTTGGGATCAGTGGCCCTGGTGTCGTAAAACGAGCCTTAGAAGAAGTTCGCGGTCAGTCGATCGACATTGTGTCGGAACAAATTAAGAAGACGGCGTTTAAAGTGACACGGATGGGGCAATTTGTTGGGTCCATCGCGTCAGAACGGTTGCACGTCCCATTTGGGATTGTTGATCTATCACTGGCACCAACGCCTAACGAAGGCGATTCGGTTGCTGAGATCCTGGAAGAAATCGGGTTGGAAAGTGTCGGTGCGCCGGGAACAACGGCGGCGTTGGCCTTACTGAATGATGCCGTGAAGAAGGGTGGCGTGATGGCCTGCGAACATGTCGGTGGACTGTCGGGTGCCTTTATTCCGGTTTCTGAAGATGCTGAGATGATTCGGGCGGTCAGTGCTGGTCGTTTGAATATTGAAAAACTTGAAGCGATGACAGCAGTGTGTTCAGTTGGTCTGGATATGATTGCAGTACCTGGTGATACTAGTGCCGCGACTATCAGTGGGATGATTGCCGATGAAGCTGCGATTGGGATGATCAACAACAAAACAACGGCGGTGCGCGTCATACCAGCTACCGGCAAAGGTGTTGGTGATGCGGTTGAATTTGGGGGCTTGTTCGGTCAAGCACCAGTTATGCCGGTCAACACCAATCAACCAACGACGTTCATTAAGCGTGGGGGTCATATTCCGGCACCAATCCACTCCTTTAAGAATTAGGCACAGTGGACGTTGTGAAGGGGCGAACCGGCAGTCATCCTGAACTTAAATGGTGACTTTACGCTCGCAACTCGTGAAATGTAACTGAATGATGCACGATTTCCTGGTCGGTATGAACGGCAGAAAATCGTGCTTTTTATGTCAGTGAGCATGACTCTGGTATGATGTGTGACTGATGTGCCAAGATTATTAAGTGTCCCTCAATGATGGGATGACACAGTTATTTCACAAATCGTGCACGCTTTGTTATTAATTTGTTGTTATACTAATCCTGAATCCTAGCGCGAAGTAGGGTATGATAATAGATAGGTTAATAAATGATGATTAATCAACAAAGTTAGCAATCGTAATTAACTTGGAGGACGTTGCACTATGAAATTATTAATGATTGAAGATAATAAATCGGTCTCTGAAATGATGGCCATGTTTTTTAAGAAGGAAAAGTGGGATGCCCATTTTGCTTATGATGGCAATGAAGCTGTCGAAATGTTCAATGAAGATGTCGATGGCTGGGATATGGTGACGCTCGACTTGAACTTGCCAGGCAAGGATGGCATGCAAGTTAGTGCGGATATTCGCAAGGCTTCCCCAACTGTACCAATTATTATGTTGACGGCCCGTGATTCGGAAAGTGATCAGGTACTTGGCTTAGAGATGGGCGCTGATGATTATGTCACCAAGCCGTTTTCACCGATTACACTGATTGCTCGGATCAAGGCCCTTCATCGCCGAGCAGATTTAGCTAAGACCACGCCGGCTGACCAACCTGCCAGCACGGTGAGTTCCTTTGATGTTCAGACGGACCATTTTAAACTGAATACCAAGACGCGGGAAGCCTATTTAGCAGACAAACAAATTCAAGACTTGACCCCCAAAGAATTTGATTTATTGAAGACCTTAGCTCAAAAGCCGCGGCAAGTTTTCTCACGCGAACAACTTTTGCAACTGGTCTGGGACTATGAATATTATGGTGACGAACGTACTGTGGATGCACATATCAAAAAATTGCGCCAAAAGATTGAAAAAGCTGGGCCACAAATTATTCAGACGGTTTGGGGGGTCGGCTACAAGTTTGATGATAGTGGAGTTGACGCTCAATGAAACTGATTTATCAACAAATGCTAGCGTTCTTTGCCGTCATTATTACGGTAATCGTCGTCCTCGGATTTTCATTTATTCGAACGACTAGAACGATGCTTTATCAAAACTCATGGCAACAATTGCAGCAGTACGCCGCGAGTATTGAAAAGGAAGCTATTCGGTATAATACGAAGACTAATCAAGTTGTCGGGTTTAATCAACAATTTCTAAATGATGGGACCGTCATCTTACGAGATCAACATATTCACTTTTCGGTATATGATGCTAACAAAAAGTTGGTCTATCCAAGTGGTATGGGGACAACAATGAGTGGGACCCCTGGTGGCTCGATTTATGATCCCAAGATCTCAGCCAAAGATTGGAAGAAGCTGAAGCGGAATAAGATTATTACGCAGTCGCCCCACGTAACGTTCAGAACACGCAATCGTGATCAACCCGTGAATACACCGTCGTTGCGAACCATTGACGTTTTAGTGCCCCTTTTCTATAAGAATGGAGCAACGAAGAAGTTTGTTGGGGCCATCTCGATTGGGTCGTTTGAACAGACCTTGCAGGCCAATGAACAGCAGATCGAAAAAAATCTGTTCATTGCACTGTTAGTCTCGGGGATTGCGGCTCTGTTGTTAAGTTACATTTTGGCACGTTATTCCGTTCGTCGTATTAATCGATTGCGGTACGCGACGCACTCGGTCGCAAATGGTGATTTTGACATTCAAGTTGACAGTAATCATAAGGATGAGATTGATGACTTGGCGGATGATTTCAACGGCATGGTCAACTCCCTGCGAACTTCCAATGAAGAAATTAAGCGACAGGAAAAGCGGCGTCGGGAGTTTATGGCCGATGCGGCCCACGAAATGCGAACGCCGTTGACTACGATCAATGGTATTTTGGAAGGGTTAGCGTACGATGCTATTCCAGAAGAAGACAAGGGTCATTCAATTGAACTGATGCAAAATGAGACGAAACGGTTGATTCGACTAGTCAATGAGAACTTGGATTACGAAAAAATTCGAACCGGACAGATTGCTTTGAACAAGACCAATTTTGATGGCGCCGAGGTTTTGCATAACTTAGTTGAACAGCTCACAAAGAAAGCGGCCGCCGCGGATGATGAATTCAAGCTGACGGTTCCCGAGAAACTGCCAGTATGGGCCGATTATGATCGCTTTGTTCAGGTCTTGTTTAACATCATGCAGAATGCCATTCAGTTTTCACAAGCTAACGTGATCGAAGTAACGGGTAGCCGTACGGATCATGCGACGGTTGTCGCGATTCAAGACCATGGGATTGGGATGACACCGGACCAAGTCAAAAATATTTGGGAACGGTATTATAAGGCTGACCCATCACGAAAGAATACGAAGTATGGTGAATCAGGTTTAGGGCTAGCGATTTCACATCAATTAGTCCAACAACATGGTGGTTCGATCAAGGTTGACAGTGTGGAGAACGAAGGGACGTGCTTTACCGTTACTTTCCCAGATGAAGGTTTTGATAAACCGATTATTGATGATTAACGTGATAGTTTAAAGCGGGTAAATCCGTACGGACCGGGCTTGGGGATCGTAATGATCTCGAGGCCCGGTTTTGCTAATGCGGGGTAACGGTGGGCCATAGCAATAACCCATCATTAATAGTAGGAACGGACGTTTAATAGTAATCGATTGCGGACCTTAAGCCTAATACTTTTCAGCGATTGACACTGTTCTACCTCGCACTCTGAGGCTAAATATGTTACCCTTAACAAGGCTGCAAACAGCGATTTATCAATAGTTTAGATAAGATTTGAAATGAATAGGAGAAACAACAACTATGCAAAGAGTACAAATTACGGGAAATTCGCAACGTAAAGTCAAGGACGGCTATCCTTTACTCGTACAAGATGATCTCAAGGATCCGAGTATGAAACTAACCGATGGCTCTTTTGTGGCGTTAATGGCAAGTTCTCAATTTATGGGCTACGCGCTGATTGCGAAGCATCGTCGGCAACTAGGCTGGGTCTTGAGCTTGGATGAAAGTGAGACGCCAACGACCGATTACTTTCGTAAGTTATTCAAACAGGCGTTGGTCCGGCGAGCAACGAGCATGGATCCACAGTTACCACAACGGGTCTTCAATGCGGATGGCGACGGTCTCGGCGGGTTAGCAATCGATCGTTATCAAGATTACTATGTCTTTACATGGTACGCACAAGGTGTTTACCAGCAACGCGAAATGATCTATGCGGCTTTTGAAGCGGCTACTGAACATCAATTTAAAGGCATCTATGCGAAATTACGATTTAATGTCGAAGAAGCTAACTTAAAGAGTCAACTCGTCACGGGTGAAGCAGCACCAGAGCCGTTATTAGTGACTGAAGGCGCGGTGACGTATCCATTACACCTTGCTGATGATTTAACGACCGGGTTACTATTAGATATGCGTCCCATCCGGGAATGGTTGGCCGGAGCCGAATTGCAAGGTAAGACGGTCTTGAACTTGTTTAGCCAGGAAAATGGGGTTACGGCTGCTGCTGCCGTTGCGGGTGCTGCCAAGACGATTTCCATTGAAACAAGTAAGAAGGGTGCCAAAGAGACCGCTGATCAATTGGCGGTCAATAATATTGACCCTGATAAGCAGGAAATTCGAGCAATCGAAGTGAACAGCTATCTAGATTACGCCCAGAAGCACCGACTAAGTTATGACGTTGTTGTCGTAACGGCACCGACTTTTGCGCGGGTGAAAAAGCAGAAGTTCCAAGTTGCAACTGATTTAACTGACTTATTGACAGCGACCTTACCAGTTGTTCGGCGTGATGGGCAATTAGTGATTGCAACGACTGCGAATAATTTTTCAATGAAGAAGTTTAAAGCCGCGGTCACGGCGGCCTTTGTGGGCAGTGATCGGCACTTCACACTTAGTGAGACGTTCCGGTTACCAGCAGACTTCGTGACGCGCAAGGCTTACTTGGCAAGCAACTATTTGAAGGTTCTGGTTTTGACACTCGATAAGTAGTGTGTGCGCCATAATTTAAGTGGAATAGAAAAAAATTTTAAAGGGTATTTCGGGGACCGTTTTCATTAATTGAAAACGGTCCCTATCGCTAAGAAAACGAATTCATGAAAATATAAAAATAATTATATTTAACCCTGAATCCCTGATTGTGACTGGTAAAACGGTTACTTAACTGGTAAAATAATTCCTTGTCGTTAGGCAAGAGAGAAAACATAGAAATGAGGATTATTAGTAATGGGAATTCTAATTGCACTGATTCCTGCGATTGCGTGGGGCAGTATCGGCTTAATTAGTGGCCGAATGGGCGGTACCGCTCGGCAACAGACCCTTGGGATGACCATGGGAGCCTTGGTATTTGGCTTGGCACTCTGGGCCGTAGAACAGCCAACTTTAACAAGCAAAATTTGGTTGATTGGGATTGTTTCTGGGTTATTCTGGAGTATTGGTCAAGGTCAACAATTTACGTCAATGAAGGCGGTTGGTATTTCACGGACTACGCCGATTTCAACTGGGATGCAACTGGTTGCTAATGCGTTGGCCGGTGTGCTGTTATTCAATGAATGGCACGGAAACATGTATTGGATTGGCTCCGCTTCTGTAATTGTGTTGATTGCCGGGGCTGTTTTAACTTCCTTAACTGATAAGACTGATCCGAACCGTAGTGCTTCTGAAAATTGGGGTGTTGGGATTCGTGCCTTGATCTTATCAACGATTGGATACGCTGGCTATACGATTGTGGTCCATTATGGTAACGTCAATGCACAGGCAGTTGTAATGCCTCAAGCTGTTGGGATGTTGCTGGGTGCTTTGATCTGGTCCTTTAAGGATAAGCCATGGGTTGTTAAAGCAACTTATCGTAATATCGTCACTGGTCTGGTCTGGGGTATTGGGAATCTATTCATGTTTATGGCAATGGCCCAAATCGGACAAGCTGTCGCATACTCCCTTTCGCAAATGGGAATTGTTATTTCGACGTTTGGGAGTATCTACCTCTTAGGAGAGCACAAGACGAAGCGAGAAATGGTTTACGTGGTGATTGGCTCGATCCTGGTCATTGTTGGTGGGGTCGCGTTATCCTTAATGAAGGCTTAGTAAAGCTTTACTAAAAAATTAATTATTTGATTTACAGATTAAAAAAATCTGTTGAAGGTGCGGTAACGGTAAGTTATCAGCACCTTTTTTGTTAATAATTGTATTTATTTTTTACACAAATGACGAAAATTTACGAAAAAAGGGAGGAAGCGCTTTTCATTATTAGGCGAGCTATTGTATAATATGACATGTAAATACGTATAGAAAGAGGTAATAGTAAATGGCACACATTTCATTTGACAGCTCTAATTTAACTAAGTTCGTCCATGATAACGAACTTGGCGAAATGCAAGCTATGGTCACAGCTGCTGATAAGGAGCTGCGTGAAGGAACCGGCGCCGGTAATGATTTCCGTGGCTGGTTAAATTTACCAACAGATTACGATAAGGAAGAATTTGCACGGATTAAAACCGCTGCAAAGAAGATTCAAGACGATTCAGACGTCCTCGTTGTAATCGGGATTGGTGGTTCATACCTCGGTGCACGGGCAGCCATTGAATTCTTACACGAAACTTTCTGGTCATCACTTTCACGTGAAGACCGTAAATTCCCACAAGTTGTCTTTGCTGGGAACTCAATCTCATCTTCATACGTCAACGACTTAATTCACTTAATCGGCGACCGTGACTTCTCTGTTAACATCATTTCGAAGTCAGGGACTACGACGGAACCTTCAATTGCATTCCGGGTCTTCAAGGAACGTTTAATCGCGAAGTATGGTGAAGAAGCTGCTAAGGGCCGGATCTATGCCACAACTGACCGCAAGCGCGGTGCGTTGAAGCAAGAAGCTGACGCTGAAGGCTACGAAACCTTTGTTATTCCTGATGATGTTGGTGGTCGTTTCACTGTTTTGACACCAGTTGGTTTGTTACCAATTGCGGTATCAGGCGGCGACATCGATTCATTAATGAAGGGTGCTGCGGATGCCCAAAATGAATACAAAGATGCCGATTTATCTAAGAACGAAGCTTACCAATACGCTGCTTACCGGAACATCTTGTACCGGAAGGGCTACACCACTGAAATTCTTGAAAACTACGAACCAAACATGGCGATGTTCTCAGAATGGTGGAAGCAATTAATGGGTGAATCTGAAGGGAAAGACCAAAAGGGGATCTACCCATCATCAGCTAACTTTACGACTGACTTACACTCATTGGGTCAATATATCCAAGAAGGCCGTCGTAACTTGATGGAAACGGTCGTTAAAGTTGACAACGCTACTAGTGATGTTGACATTCCTAAGGAAACCGAAAACCTTGATGGGTTGAAGTATCTTGAAGGCAAGACGATGGCTCAAGTTAACACCAAAGCTTTCGAAGGGGTTATTATGGCCCACGTTGATGGCGGTGTTCCTAACATGGTCGTTAACATTCCTTCACAGGATGCCTATACGTTAGGTTACACGATGTATTTCTTTGAAGCTGCAGTTGCCATTTCTGGTTACTTGAACGGGATCAACCCATTCAACCAACCTGGTGTTGAAGCTTACAAGAACAACATGTTCGCCTTACTTGGCAAGCCTGGTTACGAAGAATTAACTAAGAAGTTAACCGCACGTCTTAGTGACTAAGGTGCTAGCACTTTAGAAATTAAGATGGAAGCTCCTAAAACAAACAACTATCAGCTGGCTGATAGGCTGCTTGTTTTGGGGGCTTTTTGCTTGTCTTTCTGACGCTGTGTTCGTAGCTGTTATTGAGCGTCGTCGCTAATCTAAAATTTATGAATCACAACGTTGTTGGCGAAATGAATCGCTACGTCCGCAAGATGACCCTAATTTAACATGGTGACGCTCGTAATTTTTGACCGCACTGGTCGCACTAACTTTGAATGACATCACGCAATGAAAAATCTGCCGACCTATCTCGAGTTTAATCGTGAGTGGTTGGCATGTGATTTAACAGCAGACGGGTTATAATAGATTAGGTGTTAAAGGACAAATATAGTCATGCATGGTAGTTGCTCGCAACGATGTGTGATGTACGTGAGGAGTTTGAGATGCGTAAATTAAACATTATCGAAAGTATCATTATTGTTCTCGGGTTACTAGTCTTTTGGCTGGGGAGTGAAGTGACAGTAATCAGGCAACAATTGCCATGGTTGCAATTTGCAGGGCTGATTGTCGTATTTGTGACTGGTTTAGCGGATGCGATTTACCGCGTGGTCACGAAGCGGTCCTTTTTTAAGTAGGAATCCTGCTGATTGAAGTTGGAGTCATTAGGTGTAATTTAATACGATGAAGCGTCCGTTACTGGCAGTCAGTGTGCCTAGTAATGGACGCTTTTTAGTTCATGCCTTGAATGTGTGGGGTGCTTGGATTTATCTCTGCTGACGGTTAAGTCGTGATTGCCGTCATAAAATAAGTTCGAAATAGAAAAAATTTTATTGTAAAAATCAGCAAAATGGGTGATGTTTTACAAATTGTAACTACCAAGTAGGCGGTTTATTAGGATTTAGGATGATTATAATTTTAATTATGAATGATGACCACAGGTATTCAATAACACTTTACATCATTCACCAAAAATCGCAATGTTATTAATGAGGAAATACATTGTGGGGAATGTAGTTAATAAAATAGTGGAGGTACATATATGAGCTTTTTAGAATTACACGATATTCGTAAGGCCTATACCTTAAATCACCAAGAGAATGTCATCTTGAAGGGCATTAATCTAAACTTCGAACGGGGGGAGTTTATTTCCATTCTTGGGGAGTCTGGTGGTGGTAAGTCAACGTTAATGAATATTATTGGTGGCTTGGATCATCATTATGATGGAGATGTCTTGTTAGACGGCCAATCCTTGCGTTCAATGAATGTGCGGCAAATGGACCGGTATCGTCGGGAGACAATCGGGTTTATCTTTCAGAACTTTAACTTGGTAAGTTACCTAACTGTCTTGGATAACGTCATGCTTTCATTAAAGATGACTAAGACGTCCCATGCGCAACAAGTCCAGCAAGCACAGGACCTACTCAAGCGGGTGGGACTTGAGCAGCAGACGCACCAGTATCCAAATGAACTATCCGGTGGTCAAAAGCAACGGGTCGCCATCGCTCGCGCACTAGCCAGTGACCCCGATATTATTATCGCAGATGAGCCGACCGGGGCGTTGGATAGTGAAAATACCCAAGAAGTAATGGATATTTTATACTCAATCGCTGCGGAAGGTAAACTTGTGATCACCGTGACCCATTCGCAGGAAGTGGCTGACTACGGGACGCGGATCGTTCATTTGGATGACGGCCAGATTCATGACGAATTAGTGATCGGGGCGCCTTTCGACGTGGTCGATAAGCAACCGACGCGTTACCGAACACTTGGCTTTCGGCAGATGTTCCGGATGTCCATGCAACATATGCGTCGAATGTGGCTTCGTTACCTGCTGATTATCTTTGGATCGTCGATCGGGATCAGTAGTATCGTCGTAATGCTGGGCTTGGGATCAGGGATTCAAAATTATATGAATCACCAGATTACGTCTCAAGTTAATCCAACCGCTGTCCAAGTATCAAAGAAGACGGGGAAAGTCAGCACGGCTGCGCGTAAAAAAGCAACCAGTGCAGCAGCTTACAAAGCAGCGGTTAACCAAGAACAAGTCACAGCCGCGAAGAATGCCGAAGTGACGACTGCAAACGTCAAACAATTAGCGGCTATTAAACATGTTAAGTCTGCTAAGCTGGGCTATTACACGAGCACACAAGTGAGTTATAAAAAAACAACCGTGACGGCCAGTCTCCAGACGGATAACCCCACAATTTTGAGTAAGACAATTAAGGACGGTTCACGTCCTGAAAATGGTCAAGTTTTGATTGGTCGTAAGTTAGCTAAGAAGATGGTGGGTAAGAAAAATTATCAACAAGCGCTCAATAAGAAGTTGACCGTTAAATTGGCAACGGTTAATCGCAAGAATCAGTCCGTAACGGTCAGTCAGACGCTGACCGTCAGCGGAATTACGGGTAGCGATGATACTAGCGTCGTGGTCTTACCACAAACCGTCAAAAAGATGTTAACTGCTAAGAATGTGGCTTATCGACCAAATTTTGCCATTGTTCAAATAGATAAATTGGCGAATGTTAAGCAAGTCGAACACCAAATCAAGGCAATCAAGGGAACGAATAAGAAGCAACAGTATAACTATACCGGAATCGGTGATTTAATTGATTCATTGAATACCTATATTCGTTTAGCCACTAACGTATTGACCGGGGTGGCTGGTATTGCGTTATTAGTCTCAGCAATTATGATCATTGTTGTCCTGTACGTCAGCGTTTCTGAACGGACTCGTGAAATTGGGGTTTTGCGCGCACTTGGCGCCCACAAACGCGATATTAGTCATTTGTTCTTTGCTGAGGCCTTAACTATCGGGGTATTAGCCGCCGTTATGGGGTTACTGTTTGGAGAAGGTTGGCAATTCTTAGGCAATATGGCCATCTATAGCTTAATTAAGTATCCAATCGTTCGAATCTCCGGGGCAGCAATGCTGGGCGGCATTACAGTCAGTGTTGTCATCAGTTTATTGGCTGCTTTGGCACCGGCACATATGGCGGCACGGTTGGATCCAGTCGAGAGTTTATCACATGAATAAAAGCGGGGGCGTAGCAAATGTATTTCTTTATTACGAGCAAAATTGATTCGACGCCATCAGCTATTGAGTTAGCCATGATTCAGCGTCAAAAATTATTCACAAAGCACCGGGTACCTGCGTTGATCGTGACCCGTAACTTTGTACGCGACTTACATCATAATATGCAACTCATTGGGTATGATGATGAGTTCCAGGTCAATATGTATGATTATTTTCAGGGCACTACGAATTACGAAGGCGAACCGTTAACTGCGGCCAATTATCCACGGGTGACGGGTGAAACGCTGGAACGGGTCAGTGCTAATGAATTTGACGTCATTCAACGGGAACAACGGCAAAAAGCACTGATGTTAAATGCGCAGGGGAATATTGATTACGTCGATATTCTCAATCCACAGGGCGCGGTCAGCCGTCGAGACTATTATGATACGCGGGGCTTCTTAACGGTGGCCCAGTACTTTGATGACAAGCAGAATATTGTGTTAGAGCAACACTGTAATTTACAACAACAGCCTGTCTTAGAGACGTTTTTCCGCCCAAATGAGAAGCAACAACCAGTTGCCACTCATCAACGGCTGTTAAACTATCACGGGCATAATTACGAATTTGAGGACTGGGATCAGCTGACTGCCTTTTTCTTAGACGCGTTAAATACTGAGTATGGCGGTCACGGAACCATGATCGTGGATCGTAGTGATGCTGGGATGAATCCGATTGTTAAAATGACCACAGCAGCGCGCAAGTATGAGTTCTTACACAGTAATTTCACGCTGGACCCACTTGACGTTGTGAACTCGCCAATTGTGCCGTACACTCAAATCGGGTTAGATCACGCCAGTCAAATGGCTGGTTTGATCATGTCCACGCAAGAAGAATGTGATGATATGACGAACCACATTCATAATGTGATTCCAACTTTAGCGATTCCAGTTGGTAGTGTAAGTGACGAACAATTAGCAGCTCGTCCGGTTGACTTTAAGGATCGGATTGAGGGCAAGGTGATTGCCGTTGCTCGCTTGTCGGCAGAGAAAAATTTGGAACAATTGATTAAGGCGGTCGCCTATGTTCATGAAAAACAGTCGAATGTGACCTTAGATATTTATGGTTATGGTGATTCATGGACTGGATTTAAAGAAGAAAATCGGTTGCGAGCCTTGGTCAGTTCGCAACGTTGGCAGTCATTTATCACGTTTAAGGGCTTTGAGCGCGATTTGACACCGGTCTATAACCAAGCACAACTGATGGTCCTTACTAGCCAATATGAGGGCTTTAACTTAGGCATTTTAGAAGGGTTAAGTCATGGCGTTCCGGTGGTTGCCTATGACATTAAGTATGGTCCGGCAACGATGATTACGGATGGTGAAAATGGGCGATTGATCACCCCCAATAATTTAGTTGAATTGGGCAAGGTGATATTAACGCTCTTACAACACCCTAAACAGTTGGCGAAGATGAGTGAACGGGCATATGGCAACAGTAGCCGTTTTTCTGAGGCTATGATTTGGCAACGGTGGAATGATCATGTCATTCAGCCTGATATTCAAGCAATGAGGGGAGTTACAACCAATGGAAACGCATATCACGTCATCGGCTAAACAACCACATGCCAAGTATGGGACCCGTGATTTATTGAGATTGATCATGACCCATGCTCACCCGAAGAAGGGACTCTTTGTGATTGGAATCCTGTTGTCGTTTGTCGCAACGATTTGTAGTCTTGGCATTACGTTGATGTTGAAGGAGTTTATCGACGCCTTTAACCATGGTACTTCGGGTCAACTGTTGCTTCGGTTAGGCGCTGTGATTGTCGTGCAGCTATTTGCAAGTGTTGCGTCGAGTTTTCTACTTAGTTATACGGGGGTCGACGCCGTTTCGACGTTGCGGAGCGCGTTATGGCAACATATCGTGGACTTGCCGATTCCATATTTTGACCATAACCGGACGGGGGAACTGTCTAGTCGGGTAGTTAACGATACATCGACGATTTTTGAATTGATTTCAAGTCAGTTTTCGAATGCCATTAATGGGATCATCTCAATTGTGGGTTCCTTGACATTAATGTTGTTATTAAACTTCCGCTTAACGATTATTATTTTAATTGTGGTTCCATTGATGGCCGTGATCATTGTGCCAATGGGTCAAGTGTTAGCGCGGATCTCCAAAGCGATTCAAAAAGAAACGGCCAACTTAAATAGTGCAGCAGTACAAATGATTGGTCAAAATCGGTTAGTGAAAGCAATGGTTGCTGAAAAGGCACTGAAACAACAGGGAAAAGATCAAGTTGATCGGATCAAAGGCTTCAGTGTCCGTCAAATCAAGCTGATCTCGGTGCTTAATCCAGTGCTAAACATCATGTTACTGGCTGCAATTTTCATTATCATTGTTTATGGTGGGATCTTGGTACAAACGAACGCGTTGACAATTGGAAGTTTAGTAGCTTTCTTAATGTATGCCGTTCAAATGATTTCACCACTGAGTAGCGTAACTGGCTTAGTGACTGCCTTGCAACAAACGGTCGGGGCAACTGAGCGAATCGACAACATTTTAGATAGTCCGGAAGAAGATAAGCGGTTGTCAGGCGAAACGCTGTCAACAATCGATACGGTCGACTTTGATCACGTCGATTTTGGCTACGAAAGTGATAAACCGGTGCTTAAGGACATTGATTTGACAATTCATCGCGGTGAGCGGATTGCCTTGATTGGTGAGAGTGGTAGCGGGAAAACGACCTTAGTTTCGCTCTTAGAAGCTTACTATACGCCAACTCGTGGTGAGCTGGACGTGAATGGCGAGACAATGGCCAGTTATACGATTCCCTCGATTCGTAATCAGATCGGCTACGTGAGTCAAGAAGTAGACTTGATGCCCGGGACGATTCGCGATAATCTCCTGTTAGGTTCGACGGAACCGGTCTCTGATGAACAATTGAGTGCGTTGTTGACACAAGTCGGCTTAGCGGACTGGCTAGCTGAACTGTCAGCTGGTCTTGATACGGACGTCGGTGAACGGGGCTTGAATGTTTCTGGTGGGCAGCGGCAACGTTTGGCCATCGTCCGGGCACTCGTCCGCCACCCGTCGTTATTGATTTTAGACGAAGCGACGGCTAGTCTTGATAATCAGAACCAAGAACGGGTGACCCAGCTCTTGGCGACGTTACCAGCTGACCTGACGACTATTACGATTGTCCATCGGTTAAACCAGATCGAAGCTTATCCGCGAATTCTCTTCATGGAGGATGGTCAGATTACGGGTGATGGCAATCATGAGTCCTTATTAGCAACCCATGAACGTTATCGTGACTTTTATCGGCTGCAGTATCAACACGGTTAAAAAGGCCTTAGTGAAATATTGTTTGATTATTAAAATTAGTAAGTGGTTATTGCTGAGTGTTGGCAATAGCCACTTTTTTGATCCCAAAATATGTATTCAACTGGATAACGCGGGTTAAGGCATGAAATAAAACCGCCGTAAAAAATATAAAAAGTATTAATAATTTTAATAATAAGTCGAAAAAAGCGATATTTATAATTATTTTTTAGGGAATAAATTTCCCGATGGTATGGTTCATAATTCGGAAAAAAAGAGGGGATGTCGCACCAAGCAACTACGCTGAAATGCTGATATTATCAGGGGTTTAAACGCTTTCTGTTGGCATAGTTAACTGGTGATAAATATAAATAATATTGATATTGGACACAAATTTTGACCGTTAATGAAACGCGTAAGTTGTCCATAGTATACACATTTACTGATTGAATATGATACTGCCCTGTATTTATTCAAATATTAGTAATTTTATTGACGATTGTGGGGCGAATTAGTTAATATTTAAATCGTAAACGAGGTTACTTGTTTCACGTTCGCATTAGTAATCAATATTAGTTATTTAACAGACTAAATTAAATTAATGATTATTGAGCTGCTAATTTGTGAACAATTTGTAAATTTTCTAAGGAGGATATTAACATGAGTTTCTTCAGTGATTTACATCTCTTACCAGGGACCCACACATCATCACATACTAGTTATGTCAGCAACCAACCACTTGGTACTTTCTATCAGTTTGTGTTGAACGTGATTGCCGCAATCAAAGGTTAAGCGTTGCTAGAGACGGGTGTTAGGGAATTCAATGATTAATTAGTTGAATTTTCTAACCGTTTAATCAAGTTTGTCGGAATTTAATTTGTTTTCCAAACTCTCAAGTCTTGCCATACAAGTGGCTAGGCTTGGGGATTTAACCATTAACTAACTTAAAAGGAGGAGTTATTCATGAGTTTCTTTACTGATTTGCACTTCTTACCGGGAACCCACACGTCATCATACACATCAAGTGTTTCAAATGACATCTTCGGTGGCTTCCACAGCTTCATCTTAAACTTGATTCCTGCAATCAAGAGTTTGTTTAGCAAATAATCATAGTTAATTTTATAGGAGGATTTCAACATGAGTTTCTTTAACGATTTCCACGTATTACCAGGTACGCATACGTCATCATACACATCAAGTGTTTCAAACGATATCTTCGGTGGCTTCCACAGTTTCATCTTAAACTTGATTCCAGCAATCAAGAGCTTGTTCAGCAAATAATCACAGTCAATCATATAGGAGGATTTCACAATGAGTTTCTTTAACGATTTTCACGTATTACCAGGTACCCATACATCATCAT
>NZ_JAKZEQ010000026.1:0-49883 GCF_022549155.1 Lactiplantibacillus sp. ME-2 | reverse complement strand
AAGCCAAGGGTAAAAAGCTTCACGTGAAACACCGCATAAGCACTGGTTTAATAGCGTTTATGTTTCAGTTGGGTTCAAACCCCTGACTGCCCATCATATAACCACACTAATCAGTTTTCACGCCGTGATAATCCACCGTGAAAGCTGATTTTTTTATTCCTACAAAAAAGCCTCAGGAAGCACAACGCAAAGTGCGTATGACGTCCCTGGGGCTTTTTCTAACGATCTAATGTTTACCATCAGCGTAGCTAAGTAACTCAATTGCTAGGGTTATTCTTGATCAATATGGAAATAACCTTCAGGAGCTGCACTCGGCTGTGCTTGATGCCAATGTTGGCTACTACTTCCATATTTAGTTGGTTGTGGATCCGGTCCCATTGCAACAAAGCGCCGGCCCAATGCGTCCATAAAAATAACGACCCGCTGATATTCACGCGCAGGTGCAACTAACGTACAATTCTCATGCTTAATGCCGTAAACATCTACAAAATCCATTCCGACCACTTAGCTTTCTTGTTTAGCTGACAACCCGTCACTTCAAATAAAAACCGAACCAGTTAATGATAATGGTTCGGCCCAACAGTTACTATTGTGGTTGAACGTTCGTTGCTTGGGGGCCACGATCGCCCTGTTCTTCATCATAAGTTACTTTTTGACCTTCATCTAAGGTTTTAAAGCCATCAGTTTGAATCGCTGAAAAATGAACAAAGACATCGGTACCGTCTTCACCCGTAATAAAACCAAACCCTTTATCCGCATTGAACCATTTTACTGTACCATTCTTCATTATTAGATAAGTCCTCTCAGAACTGACTGCAGTAACAACATCGTTAACCTTGGGAGCGCCAATCAATCATAACGTTCCACGCGTTAAGTGGCTTAAGTATATCACATCCCTAGTTTTTAATCGCTGAAAACGGTGTGCATAACGTATGACTTTCCCCCATGATTCCTGCATACTGAGGTGTAAAGGGGTGACTAAGTATGCAACACACGACTCGTCAGGCAGCCCTACATATGATCCAAACCGCCCCCGTCTTCACGTTAGCAACTGTTGATGCGGACGGCTTTCCGACCATGGTAGCGCTCAGTCCCTTACCTATCAAACGGAGCCTAGAAGAACTTTACTTCTATAACTAGTCGTCAAACTTCAACAACGCAGAACATTCAAAACTGGCGTCAAGCTAGTTTATTCTATTACCAACTGTCAGACTATGCGTCAATTATGCTTCGGGGAAAACTCTCATTAGTCGGTACCAACGTTTTTGAACAAGATTGGCGGGCTGAACTAACGGACTTTCAGCAGCAACTAAATTACAAAGACCCCGTCATTCTCAGGTTTCAGACAAGTTCAATCAAGATTCGCCAGATGATGACGATCGACCATCTCGAACTCGTTGATCAGCCCACTGACGGCCCCGCTCACTTAGATTAGCCGTTACAAATTGGGCCTTCTCAGAAAGACACAACCGAAGCGCCACGACTAGATTCTACGCAAATTCTAGTTGTGGCGCTTCGTGCTTTGGTCACCCAACAACTAGCATGGCTCGAAGCGTGATATCACTTTCAAACCAGTTATTAATGCAAGCACGTCCGACTATTCCGGACGTGCATCAAAGACCAAGTATCATCAGCACAAGCCAGAACACTTTGTTCATTCACCTTCGAAAACAACGCCACTTTCAACCTCGTCAGCCCCTACTTTCATCACCAATATTTGCGAGTCTTGTAAAAAGAGACTAGGCTGTAGTTATGGTTAATATTTTTATATTTAGGATTACTTATTGCAATTTTTAATGACCGAACTAAGGAGTGTGGACTTATGAAACTTATTAGATTGCGAATTGAAAATGACGCGATGGATATCGCTTATCATCCAGTATCGGGGCAAGCCGCAACGGCCCATTACCTGATTGCCTATAATTCTGACCAAACAATTGGTGAAAATCTAGAGAACATCAAGGTTCGCTTAGCCGGACTTCAATTCGATGCTGCTATTCTTGAAAACGGACTGTCCTATCCATTCTCAGACACAATCGTCGGTGTCAACTATGATCGCATTGATGTCGGGCTAGCTTTGACTAATTTGCTTAATATCCCAGTCGTTAGCCAAGCTGCCGTTGATCAACTTGGACTAGTAGCCGCAGTTAAAGCTAAAAGTGCCTATTTAAAATGGCATTTGGATTACTACGGCCAATACCACGGTGTCCGTAATAATGGTCAAGAAGCCATGTTGACCATTGGTAACGGTTATTTTGGTCTACGGGGCACCTTTTTGGAAAGTCACGCCGACAAGGACAATTATCCTGGGACATACGTTGCCGGGGTCTATGATCAAACCACCACGACTGTTCATGACCACCAAGTGAAGAATGAAGATTTAGTCAATTTACCGAACGCTCAGTTCATGACTTTCGGTATTGATCATCAGACTCCCTTTACACTCAACAAACATGATTTACAAGATGCTTATCGGAGCCTTGATTTGAAAACGGGACTCTTGACGACCACTAAATTGATTCAGCTCGCTTCCGGACATCAACTCAGAATCCGGTCGCAGAAAGTCGCCAACATGCGTGATTGGCACCGTTACAGCATTCGTTACCAAGTCACCCCACTCAACTTTGCGGGTAGTCTACAAATCTATACCGAAATCGACGGTAGCGTCGTGAATAGCAACGTTAGCCGCTATAACGTCTTCGATCAGCATCATCTGAAGACTATGGGCATCGAAACGGCTGCTAATACCGTCTACCTTTCTGGTCAGACCAAATCATCACATATCAATTACACGATTGGGGCCAAACTAACTAGCCCAGACGTTCCTGCAATTGAGAACTTTAATAGCACGCAACAACCTCAGGGCGTTCAGCAAACCGTTTCACTGGCGGTAGAAGCTGGTAAAACGTATACCTTCGATAAGAACGTCGTTATTGCAGCTAGTAATGACCATAGTGATCCCCAGTTGACCCACGTCCAAGCCGAGCTCGACCAGTCCAGTTTTGACAATACGGTAACCACTAGCAAGGACTATTGGGAAGCGACTTGGCGAGCCACAGATATTAAGATCCGTGGCGATATTACAAGCCAACGCTTACTGCGCGTCAATATTTACCACAGTTTCGTTTCTGCTGCCGCAATTGAAAGCGGCCAATTAGACGCTTCCGTTGGTGCTCGGGGGCTCCACGGAGAAGCTTACCGGGGACACGTCTTTTGGGACGAAATGTTCATTTTACCATTCTACACGTTGCACCGACCGGAACTAGCCAAACAACTCTTAGCTTATCGTTACCGGCGACTACCAATGGCGCGTAAAAATGCCGAAGCAGAAGGCTACGCGGGAGCCATGTACCCCTGGCAATCAGCATCCAAGGGTGATGAACAATCTCAATTCACTCACTTAAATCCCATTACTAAAACCTGGGATCCAGATAATAGCCGGCTCCAGCGACACGTCTCGTTAGATATTGCCTACAACGTCTGGTTTTACTACCACGTTACTCAGGACCGTGATTTCTTAACTCATTACGGTATGGAAATGTTGCTATCGATCGCAGCCTTTTGGATCAGTAAAGCAGATTATGACCAAGCTAATGGCCGTTATAACATTAGTGGGGTCATGGGACCAGATGAATTCCATGAAAACTATCCAAACAGCACGACCGCTGGATTGAAGAATAACGCCTATACCAATATCATGGTTGCGTGGCTCTTTGACACGATTACCACGCTTCGGGCGCAGATGCCCCAAGCTGCTTTTCAAGCGGCAGCTCAGGCCGCACAATTTGACTCAACGGCTGAGCAAGCGTTAACGACGATCAGTCATCAATTAACACTTGAAATCAACCGTCGGGGAATCATTGCTCAATTTGAGGGGTACTTCAACCTACCGACGCTTGACTTTCAAGCTTACCGGCAAAAGTACGGTGACATCGCCCGGATGGACCGGATCTTGAAAGCAGAGTCTAAGACACCCGATGCTTACCAAGTGGCCAAACAAGCAGACGCCTTGATGGCCTTTTATAACTTCGATGTCACAACTGTTCAGAAGATTATTGAAAAAATGGGATATCAACTTCCTAAAGAGTATCTGACCCATAACATTCAATACTATTTAGCGCGCACAACGCATGGTTCCACTCTCTCGCGGATCGTTTACGCCGTTTTGAATCAGCTTGACGATAATGACGATGACGCCTGGAAGCTTTTCTCAGAGGCCCTCGCATCCGACTATTACGACATTCAAGGTGGGACGACCGCTGAAGGGATTCACCTCGGCGTCATGTGTGCGACCTTAAACCTGACGACACGGAACTTTGGCGGGGTCAATCCACTAGGTGCCCACTTACAGGTGAACCCACGGCTACCTGAACACTGGCAAACATTGAAATTCAAGCATCTCTTTCGGGGTGTTCACTATGTTTTCGTTATCGATCATCAACGGGTAACCGTCACTGCGGACCAACCCAGCACGATTATGATTGGAAAACAGCATTACCAATTACAAGCTAAGAAACCACTTTCCGTCACTTATACCGATTAATCTAGGAGGCAATCAACATGGTTAAATTTGCAGCAATCAAGGGATTTGTCTTTGACCTCGATGGCGTTATCACGGACACATCTACTTTTCATAGCCAAGCTTGGCACCAGATCGCCGATAAAGTCGGGGTCAGTTGGAATGATCAATTAGCTGACGCGCTCAAAGGTATCAGTCGGATGGATTCACTCAACCTCATTCTAGCTCAAGGGCACCGAGAAAATGACTTCACACCGGCCCAAAAACAAGCGCTAGCTACGGAAAAGAACACCAATTATTTGCAGCTCGTTAACCAAATGACCCCAGCCAACATTCTACCAGGCATCACCGCCTTTTTGACTGAATTAACAACGGCTGGCTACGCATTGTCACTCGCTTCAGCATCAAAAAATGCTCCGCTTGTGCTACGTAAACTCGGTCTTAGTGACTACTTTACGAAGGCCGTCGACCCCGCTAGTCTCAAACACGGTAAACCTGATCCCGAGATTTTTCGGCGCGGTGCTGAGATTTTAGGCCTTAATCCAGCTGACTGTATTGGTGTCGAGGACGCGGCGGCTGGCGTACAATCGATCAAAGGCGCTGGCGAAACTGCCATCGGTATTGGTGACCCGACCGTTTTAGCGGCGGCAGATATCAATTTTACCGATACGACTCAGCTCACACTCGCCAATATTAAGGCACAACTAAACTAACGTATTTCCATTAAACTCATCACAAAACAAACCGGATTTGGCGACCACGTCATGGTTACCAAATCCGGTTTGTTTTGTTTAAGCCAGTCGCTAATCTCACCAGTTGGACTGCTCACTGGAAGCTTATAATTATCAGACTAGCTGTCAATTCTCAAATCAAATCAAAATGTTGCAATCCTTGGGCAATCCCGCCGTGCATGTTGTCAGCGGTCACGTACCGCGCGAGTTGTTTGACCTGCGGATGACCATTGCCCATTGCAATCGGTGTCTGGATCATTCGGAACATCTCAATATCATTTAATTGATCACCAAACGCATAGGTCGGTACCTTAGTTAAATGCGCCTTGGTTAAGATATCCTGAATTCCAACCGCCTTGGAGACGCCCCATTGCATAGTGTCCAGCGCACGCGGATTATTACGAACAAAATGTAGTCGGCCTCGATATCGCTGCCGATATTGCGCCGCATTCAACGGATCAAACGTCAGTAAGAAATTAATATGTTGATGTTCATAAAAGTGCGGTGCGACCCGGGCCGTCTGTCTGAGTGCCCGATAATTACTGGTTGTCAATGCATCACGATGGCTTAACGCAAAACCGGCGTTATTATAATAAGCTAGCGCATTCTGTTGGCGATTGGCAAAATGAGTAATATCGGTCAAAAGCTCCTTATCCAGTTCGTGCGCACTCAAAAACTGCCCTTGATACGCGACGTAACTCCCATTCGCACTGACGATTGAATCGATCCCCGTCGTTGTCATCACGTCTTGAACTTCGAATACATTGCGACCCGTGGCAATGACGGGTAGGACGTGGTTAGCTCGTAATTGCTGGATTGCCCGCACACTGCTGGCCGCAACCGTCTTATCGTCCTGCATTAACGTTCCATCCAAATCAAAAAACACTACTGCTTGGTACAACCAATTACCCCCTAATTAATCAGTCACTGGCCAATAACCAGCGCCACCAATACACTAATTACCTTCGTGATGACGTCTATTTAAAACCATCCGAAAAGGTGCTTTAGTGTTTACCTTTATTATAAGCACCTCGTCTGAACAACGCAGACATTCTGCTTATAAGCGCACAAAAATGCGTGGCCAATCAAGGAAAGCCACGCACTAATGTGCCTACGTCTCATTAAGGATCGATGAGTACTTCGTAATACATAATCAATAGCGGGGTGCTATTAAAAAGTACAATTATACTATACGGCTGAACCGTACTAACAATCATCAAGTTCCTGTAAAATTTAGGTAAAGTTTTCAATAAGGCGCAACTGTTCACCACCCAGCGTCTGCGTCACAAGGCAGCGTTGAATCGCTTGTGCTAATTTTATGGGCACACCACTCAACTTTAAATCGTGACTCGTCATGGTTCGCGGTTCAGTAGTCACATTGACAATCACCATCACGGTTTGATCAGCCTGCCAATAAAGGTAGCCAATGCCATAATCTGCCAAGTAAAACGGCACAAAGTGGGCTGTGTTTAACCACGGGTGCCGTTGACGCCAATTCGCCCAGTCAGCGACAAACTGAACTTGCGCCTGATCTGCGTCCTGCCACGGATAAAACGCACGGTTATCAGGGTCTTTCCCCCCCATCATCAACGCCTCATCACCGTAATACAGGCACGGTACACCTGGAAGCGTCAAGAGTAGTTGGACGGCCAAACGTAGGCGTTGGCGATCTTCGGCTAACATAGTCAGGATTCTGGGCGTATCATGGCTACCGATGTTATTGAAGTTAAAGCGAAACGTCGTAGCGGGATAATTTTCCTTGAGGGTCATTAGTTCACGCCACCATTCGGCCGGTGTTAGCGTGCCGTTTAAAACGTGAATAATCAAGCGGCGGAGCGGATAATTCATGACAGCCTGTAAGCCGCCGCCCTCTAAGTAGTGCCGGCGCATCCCATACGCTAATTTATGAGAGGCATCCTCCCAAACTTCACCGATCAAAACCTTATCCGGATAACGGTCAAGGGTCCGTCGAATTCCAGCAATGAAATCGTCTGGCAACTCATCCGCGACATCTAGGCGCCAGCCATCCACACCGCGTTGCGTCCAATAATCAATGACCGAATCGGGTTTACCAAAGATAAAATCGCGGTATGTTGGATCGTCTTTATCAACTGTCGGCAGATCACGGATGCCCCACCAGCTATCGTAATCGTGGGGATAATGAATGAATGTGAACCACGGGTAGTACGGACTCGTGGTCGACTGAGTTGCCCCAACCGTCGGGTAATGGCCCGCCTGATTGAAATACTTAGAATCCACACCAACATGGTTAAAAACACCGTCTAAGATCAGTCGCATACCGGCCCGGTGTACGGCCGCGACCAGGTTATCAAAGTCCGTCAAATCGCCGACGACCGGATCAATCTTCAGATAGTCACCCGTATCATACCGATGATTACTGCTGGCCTCAAAGATCGGCGTCAGATAAATAATTGTCACACCGAGTCGCTGTAAATATGGAATCTTAGCACTAATACCGCGCAAATTACCACCGTAAAAATCCCAGCGTAAAATCGCCCGGTGTTCATC
Organism: Lactiplantibacillus sp. ME-2; assembly: GCF_022549155.1. Lineage (NCBI taxonomy): Bacteria > Bacillati > Bacillota > Bacilli > Lactobacillales > Lactobacillaceae > Lactiplantibacillus > Lactiplantibacillus sp. ME-2. The sequence continues at coordinate 42,104 of NZ_JAKZEQ010000026.1, read as the reverse complement.
ACGCACGTATAGTGGGCGATCCGTTAGTTGACCATAAATAAAGCTATTTGGCTTGGGCGCATTAACGTGGCCATCCGCGTTGCCATTATTGAAGCGGTCAACAAAGATCTGATAAGCAACCCCTTCACGATACCATTGTGGCAATGTTTCTACTGCTTTCAAGATTGTCAATTGATACATTTGAACATGCTCGCGCAAGACGTATTGAACGCCCGGGCCACCATAACCACCATCAACGCAACCATAATAAGCGGTCATGGTCGCCGTTTCAATCCGAAAATAGTAGAAGTACAGGCCAACCTGGGTCGGTATAAACGTGGCCGTATACATTGTGGGACTGATTGGATGTAACGGTAAGGCCTGTTCATCATCCCACTGACCATCATGAGCCACGCATAAATCAATCTGCTTAACCGGCGTTACTGTCTGAACACTGATTGTGAATTGAACGGGTGTCTGGCGGGTCACGGCACCAAAGGGCGTCTTATACGTGGGTAAAAATGAGTTATACGTTACCTGCATCCGTCACCCTTCCTTTCTTAATTCAGTCGTTCGTGGGACACTTGCCAAATATCGTCAGCATACCGCGCCACTGCTAAGTCCGCGGCAAAGTGTCCAGAAGCGGCAATGTTGGCTAACGAGCGCTGTTGCCAAGTGGGTTGATTTTGAAAATCACGACTGATCTGCTGTTGTTGGGTGACATAAGCCCGGTAATCGGCTAAGACAAAGAATTCATCGTTATACCGCAGTAATGAATCATAGATTTCCCGACCAACCGTTGGAATTCCCGGAATCGTGCCATCAATCAAACTATCTAAGAGCCGTTTTAATTCAGGATCAGCATCGTAAAAGTCAGCGGCGTGATAGTTGCCGCGATGGTAATAGTCGTACACTTCATTGACCTTAAGCCCAAACGGATATTCATTTTCAGCACCCGCCGCTTGCATAATGTCAATATTCGCGCCGTCATACGTTGCCAATGATAATGCACCGTTGGCCATCAGTTTCATGTTACTAGTCCCCGACGCTTCTTTGGAGGCCGTTGAAATCTGCTCGCTAACGTCGGCGGCGGGAATGATCAGTTCGGCAATGGAGACCCCGTAGTTCGGAATAAAGACGATCTTTAACCGATCACCAATCGCCGGGTCCTGATTCACCATGTCAGCGACGACATTAATAAGTTTGATAATCGCCTTGGCATAGTGATAACTAGGAGCCGCCTTGGCACCGAAAATGTGTACTCGCGGCACGACTGGCTGTTGCGGATGATCCTTAATGGCAAAATACTCGCGCAAGATTTCAAAGACGTGTAGGAGTTGCCGCTTATAAGCATGCAACCGTTTGATTTGAACATCGTAAATCGCGTCGGTGCGAATCTTGATCCCCATAGTACGCTGAACGTACGCGGCTAAAGCTTGCTTGTTAGTCAGTTTAACTTGACCTAACTGATACAAAAAGTGGTCATCTTGTTGATACGGCAGTAGCGTCTGTAATAAATCTGGTTGCCGCCGCCAGTCCGAACCAATCGTCTGATCAATCAGTTGCGCTAGTGGTTGGTTCGCCAATTGAACCCACCGCCGGGTTGCAATGCCATTCGTCTTATTATTAAACCGCTCCGGATAAACTTGATACAGGCCCCGTAACACATCCGTTTTCAGTAATTCCGTATGCAGTGGCGCGACACCGTTCACACTGTGACTCCCAATCACAGCTAGGTAGGCCATCCGTACTTGTCCGTTGCCTAAAGGCGCCGTCTGATCAACGAGCGCTTTGCCAAAAATCGGCGTTTGTTGTTCCCGGTAGCGCCGGTCGATTTCCGCAATAATCTGATAAATCCGAGGTAGCAGGTTTTTAAACATATCGATTGGCCAAGTCTCGAGGGCCTCTTGTAAAATCGTATGGTTCGTGTAACTCATGACTTGCGTCGTTAACGTCCACGCAACTTCCCATGAACAGTGATGTTCATCCATTAATAGCCGCATCATCTCAGGGATCACCAGCGTCGGGTGCGTATCGTTAATGTGAATCGCGACCTTTTTGCCTAACAATTTGATGCCATGGTGCGTCGCACAAAAATCACGCACGATACTTTGAACACCCGCAGAAGAGAAAAAGTATTCTTGGCGTAAACGCAGTTGTTGCCCGGCCGAGTTAGAATCGTCAGGATACAAGACCTTGGTAATCTCACTGATTCGATCACGCTGATCCTGCGAAGAATAGGTCGCACTGGGTGGTAACTCCGCGGACCACAAACGCAAGGTGTTCGTAATATCGTTGTGATACCCGACGATACCAACGTCGTAAGGAACCGCTAGCACGTCTTCCGTATTTTCAGATTGCGGTTGTAAACTACCATCCGCTTGCGGTTGTAACCACACATTGCCGCCGAACTGGACAATGCAGCTCTTGTTATCGCGCCGGGTCTCCCACACGTTGCCATGATGGAGCCAATCATCGGGTAATTCTACTTGATAGCCATCCATGAAAACTTGTTTGAACAAGCCGTAACGATAGCGGATGCCGTTACCGTTGCCGGCAATTTTCAAACTAGCCATCGCGTCCATATAACAGGCTGCCAACCGACCTAATCCTCCGTTACCAAGCGCCGGATCAGGTTCAGCCTGACTGATTGTCTCAAAGTCTAAGCCTAATTCCGTTAGCCCTTTTTTTACCGTCGTCAATAAGTTGAGATTCAACAAATTAGAAGCGAGTAAGCGTCCCGGCAAGAACTCGATGGAAAAATAATAGACTTGTTTCTGATGATGATCGCGGTAAAATTTAGCTGTTCGTGTCCAACTCTGACTGTTATAGCGCCGAACTAGCTGTCCCAGTGCAATAAATTGCCCAATCGTCGAGGTGTCACTCAGCGATGTTGAATACAAGGTCTCAATTTCACTTAGAAAGTCCTTTTTAAATTGCGCACACGTTAATTTCAAATTCACACCCCCATCAAACCTAACGCATTAGCTTCTGATAAGTCGCACGGTACTGCTGTGCAGAATGTTCCCAGCCAAAATCACAAGTCATTGCTTGGTGCTGCAGCTGCCGCCAAACCAGTGGATGCTGCCGATATAAGGTCACGGCTAGAACCATAATTTTACGTAGAACCGCTGGCTGGTAGTCGTCAAAGCTAAAGCCGGTTCCCTGATCGGTATAGCGATTGTACGGAATGACCGTGTCCCGCAACCCACCGACCGCGTGCACGATCGGTAACGTCCCGTAATGCATCGCCATCATCTGCGACAAGCCACACGGTTCAAAGGCAGAAGGCATAAGAAAGATATCACTGGCCGCATAGATTTGCTGAGCTAGCTGCGTATCAAATTGAATCGCGGCGACCACCTTTTGCGGATACGCCGACTGATAGGTGCGTAACGCGCGTTCCAATGCTGGGTCACCCGTTCCCAAAACAATGAGTTGCACATCTTGTTGCTGCAAGAATGGATTCAATGCATCCAGCAAGAGGTCGATACCCTTTTGCTTCGTTAACCGAGAAACGACTGCCAATACCGGCACGTTTTTGACAGGCAACCCTAATCGGCGCTGTAAAGCACGTTTATTCTGACGCTTAGGTTTCAAATTCTTAGCCGAATAATTCGCCGTTAGTGCCAGGTCGGTTGCGGGATCGTATAATTGCATATCAATGCCATTAAGAATCCCACTCAGTTTGTACCGATTGGCCCGCAGTACCCCGTCGAGACGTTCCCCAAAAGCTGGTGTTTGAATCTCTTGTGCGTAGGTCGGTGACACCGTATTAACGGCATCTGCAAAGTTAATACCGCCCTTCAGCCAGTTCACTTGATCGTAAAACGCCACGCCGGCTTCGGTGTAGGTCTCAGTTCCGATTCGAAAGAGACTATCCAAAATAATCGGATCGTAGACACCTTGAAACTGTAAGTTATGAATCGTCAGCACCGTTTTAATATCACGATACGCTTCGATCCAATAGTACTTTTCAGCTAGCAAGACAGGAATAAACGCTGTATGCCAATCATTGAGTTGTAAAATATCAGGGATATAATCGATCCGCTCCATCATTTCACAAACGGCCATTTGAAAGAAGGCAAAGCGTTCACCATCATCCCAATAACCATATAATCCTTCACGGCCAAAATAATCTAAATTATCAATTAGATAATACTGAACGTGCGCGACTGTCAGAGTTTTAATACCGCAATACATCGCATGTTCACCCACTTGAACAGTAAAATGCGTCACTGGCACTAACTGCTGCTGATATTCGGTCGGCATCTGGTGAGGGTAATACGGAATCACTACACGCGTCTCAATTCCTTCCGCTTGCAAGGCGCGCGGTAACGCCATACTAACATCGCCTAAGCCACCAGTCTTATAAAAAGGGGCCGCTTCTGCCGCCGCGAATAATACCCTAGTCATGCACAGCCACCTCCGCTTGTTGAAAAACGTGCTGCCCTTTGCTGATGACTAACGGTGTCGTTGAAGTTCCTTTAAGCACTAGGTTGGGCCCGATTACGGCGTCTTTATCGATAATGACGTTTTCTAACTTACAACCGGCACCGATCCGGGCCCCCTGCATAATGATGGCATTTTTAACTTGGCTATCACGATTAATCAGTACATCCCGAAAGATGACGGAGTGGTCAAGTTGCCCTTCAATATAGCCCCCAGTACCACATAAACTATCACGACACTGTGAACCAGTCGCAAAGAACGTCGGGATTTCATTTTTGACCTTGGTGTAAATACGGCGCGAACTGTAGAATAACGCTCGGAAATTAGCTTCATCCAAAACGGCCATATTGGCCGCAAAGTAGCTGTTGATATCATGAATATTCGCCTGAAAGCCCGTATATTCAAAAGCATTAGCGTTATGTTGGATGACTGCTTGCCGCATCAATTCCTCTAGGCTGATCATGTCACCCCGTTGATTGGCCGACTGCAATAATTCGATTAAATCGACCGTACTCATCAAGTAAATAGCCATGCTCTTGGCAACTTGTTTCGTCTTCGGGCTAATCTTGGCCTTGCTCATCGGAACGACCGCCGTTGCTTCTCCCTTAGCAGTCAATTGTAAGATTGTATTTTCGGGAATCAAACTAGCTGGATCAACGCGCTTATAAACCGCCGTCACGGGACTGTTACGTTCCTCGTGATACCGTAGTAGCGCCTTTAAATCAATATTACCAACATTGCGAGTACTCATCACTACCGAGTACTCACTCTGGCTGCATTTCAGAAACTGAATCGAATTATCATAGTAATGGTGCAGTAATGCGGCCTTCTTTTCTGGCGCCACTAATTTCAAGTCATTGTATGGGGACAAGAATAGGCCGCCGCGAATTGTGTTCAGGCTCCAGTCACGCCCACTACGCAAATGATCAGCCACGGAACGCCCTGACCGCGGGACCGTCACCATCACATTTTGAATCCCCGCATTGATGACACTCGATAATTGAAAATCAACCAACCGATAACGACCACCAAAGGGTAACATTCCAACTGGCCGAACTGCAGTCAATGGTTGTAACGCGTCACTTGGTTCCAGTAAATTAATAATGGCACTCACTTGTTCACGTCTCATGGTTGTTCCACCCCCATCGTTTCGTGATACCCAACAACTGCAATCTTATCAGTCGTACCAATAATCTGGGCATCATCACCAATCACTGCATCTTCGCCAATCAATGCGTGGTCAATCACCACATTTTTTCCAATCGTTGCACCGGGCATAATCATACTGTCAACCACGCGACTACCCATCCCAACTGACACGCGTTGCGATAAGATTGAATGATCAATTTCGCCCGCAACGTAACAACTATCAACGACCATGGCATTATTGACCTGGCTCGTTTCCGTCAAAAACATCGGTGGTAGCACCTCTGCTTTAGAGTAAATCCGCCAGTAACGATCGCCGATATTTAACCGGTTATGGGGCGATAGGAATTCCATATTGGCTTGCCACAGACTCTTAATCGTTCCAACATCTCGCCAGTAACCCTTAAAAGCATAAGCGTAAACGGATTCATTATTGGCTAAGTATGATGGAATGACATTTTTACCAAAGTCTTCAAGTGACTTATCGGTAGCATAACTCTTAACTAAGTAATCCCGCAAAGTCGGCCAATTGAAGATATAAATGCTCATCGAGGCTTTATCACTCTTAGGATGTGCCGGTTTTTCCTCAAACTCAATGATTCGATCCGTCGCATCCGTATTCATCATGCCAAAGCGTTTGGCTTCTTCGTTAGTCACGTGGATCACCCCAACGGTCAACGAAGCCTTCTTCTCCTGATGATATTTCAGCATAGCGTCATAATCCATCTTATAAATATGATCGCCAGATAAGACGAGCAGGTACTTGGGGTCTTGTTGATCAATATATTCGATATTTTGATAAATGGCGTGCGCCGTCCCTTGAAAGAACTTCTCACCTTCACTAGACGAGTATGGTTGTAAAACCGTCACCCCACCATTTAAGCTATCAAAGCCCCAGCTCGCACCGCTACCAATATGTGCATTCAGTTCTAGGGGTTGATATTGCGTGATAACCCCAACGGTATTCACACCCGAGTTAGCACAGTTGCTGAGTGTAAAATCAATAATTCGATAACGACCGCCGAATGGCACGGCGGGCTTAGCCGTATCCTTCGTCAACTTACCAAGCCGGGTGCCCTGACCGCCCGCTAAAATAATACCTAACATTTCATCTTGCATGCTTAACTCCCCCTATCACTTTAACTGGTCGAATCAACAATGCACCCATCGCCGGCAAGGTCACGGTAAAACTAGCTGGTTGCCCCCGATACGGCTTATCGACCGCCGTAAACGTTGTTTCTAGCTTTGTCCACGTGCCGCCAAAAGCCTGCGCTTCAGTGTTGAGTAACAACTCATAACGGCCACGATACGGTACGCCGATACGGTAATCTTGACGTTCAACAGGAACAAAATTGAAAGCAACGACCACAAAACTGTATTTCCGTTTGGCCTGCCGGATAAACCCCATGGTCGAACTGTCAGGATCATCGGTATGTGTATAAATAATCCCCGCAGGATCATCGTCCTGCTCCCACAACGGCCGATTGTGCCGATAGACCGCGTTCAGTTGCGTTGTGAACTGTTGCATCCGATGGTTGAGATCATCCTTTAAGTCAACCCATTCCAACGCACTCCAGTCCCGCCACTCTAGGAACTGCCCCCACTCTGAGCCCATAAAATTCAGTTGTTTTCCTGGGAAGGCAGCCATATAAGTTAGCATCGTCCGCAAATTTGCAAACTGATTATAGCGGTCCCCCGGCATTTTATGCATTAATGATTTCTTGCCGTGCACGACTTCATCATGTGAAAACGGTAGAATAAACCGTTCATCGAACATGTACACGAATGCAAATGTCAGTAGATTAAAGTGGTCGTGCCGATATAACGGATCCATCATGAAGAAATCCAGGGTATCGTGCATCCACCCCATGTTCCACTTATAGTTAAATCCCAATCCGCCATTGGCCACCGAACCCGTAACCTGCGGATAGGCGGACGACTCTTCCGCAATCATCAAGATATCGGGATGGTGGGTTAAGACCGTGGTGTTCAACTTTTGTAAAAAGGCGATGCCTTCTAAATTACGATTATCCCCATACTGATTAACCTGCCCTTCGCGCCCTTCATCATAGTCGCAATACAACATGTTAGAGACAGCATCCACTCGCAAGCCATCTAGATGACACTGGTCGAGCCAATATTCGGCGCTTGAAATCAGAAAACTCTGAACCTGTGTTTTACCGAGATCAAAATTCCATGCCCCCCAACGACGGTTATTCGCGCGCTCAGGATCAGCGTATTCAAATGTCGGCGTACCATCATACTGGTACAACGCATCATAATTGCGAATAAAGTGACCCGGTACCCAATCAACGAATACCCCGATATTCGCTTGGTGACACTGGTCAACAAAGCTGAGAAAACTGTCACGCTTGCCAAAACGACTGGTTGGCGCAAAATACCCTAATTGCTGATAACCCCAAGACGCATCTAACAAATGTTCCATCACGGGCATTAATTCAATGTGGGTATAGCCCCGTTGTTTTACATAGGGAATCAGTTCAGCGGCTAATTCCGCATAAGTGTAGTAGCTACCATCAAGATGACGGCGCCACGAACCTAAGTGCACCTCATAAATGTTAATTGGCCGATTGGCAGCGCGCGACTTCTTCCGGCGAGCTAGCCACAAACTATCGTGCCAACGCATCGTCATCGGCTCAACAACTACGGCCGCATCCCCCGGTTTTCGTTCGAACTGTTGTGCAAACGGGTCAATCTTTAGTTGCACTTGGCCAGTTGGTGTTGTGATCTGAAACTTGTATAACTGACCCGCATGAACGTTCGGAACTTGTCCTTGCCAAATCCCCGTCGCCCCTAATAACTTTAGTGCGCTTGGTTGCCAGTCATTAAAATCGCCAACAACCCCGACAGCCTTAGCATGCGGCGCCCAGACGCGAAATACCGCCCGACCAGATGCGCCCAAATGACAGCCTAAGTAATCCTGACTATTAAATCCTGCGCCGGTATTAAATAAGTAACTTGCATCATTCATTTCCGTAGTTTGTTTAACCAAAGCATCACACCCCCTATGTGATTAACTGAGCAGATTATAAAATTAATCTTATTATAAGAAGGTGACAGGGTGTTTGCCTATCCTTGATAAGGTCGCCTTACTTAGTGATCAAACAGGGCACAAACCCCTAAAAGATAACGATTATTATGACTAGTCACCCAGACCGCTGCAAACTGATTCAGGACAACTATTCACAGTTAAGCCCGTGGTTATCCGTTTTATTGCGCCGTTTGCCAAAACATCAAAAAAAGCCCGAAAAAACGCGTTTTTTCGGGCTAGTTGATTTATTCAATTACATTTCTATCAAATTAATAATATTTATCTGACTGATTACTTCCAGTAGGCATAGCGATAAAGGGCGTCTCGCAACAATGTGAAGTGAACCCCACCAACCTTGTTACTGATCAAGTGAGCAGCAGCAGTTTGATAAATCGGTGTGACCCCCTGTTGCTGAGCGACTAGCTTAGCCGCTTGCTGCATCGTCTGATATCGGGCCTTAGTTGACTGCTTATCGGCCGTAATCGTCGAGATTAATTGCTCATATTTCGCATTGTTAAACTTCCCAAAGTTGACAGAATTAGTTATCGAAGCCTTATTCAAGAAATCAACTGGATCTTGGAAATCACTCGACCACGACAACGTGGCAAAGTCAAAATCACCCTTGCTTAAAGTTGAAATCTCATTTGTCAGTGGTACTGACTTGACATTGACCGTGACACCACTAAGATTTTTCTCAATTGCAGCTTGAATATATTCTGCCACCGACTTATTAATATCATTATCGTTCGTCAATAATTGCAGTGTTAACTTTTGCTTTCCTAAGCTCGCCTGAGCCTTCTGCCAATACTGTTTAGCCTTTGCTGGACTGTATGGATACAAATTTCCGGTATCCGTATTAAAATCTTTCCCTGTTGTCGGGTTCTTGGTATTGCCAGCAGGAACTAATGACGTCGCCGCTACTGAGCCGTCTTTGAGAACGTTCTTAACCAATGACTGGCGATTCAAAGCGTAACTCACAGCACGCCGCAAGTCAGTATTCTGCAATGCTGAGCGCTTCTGGTTCCACAACATGAAGTAGAGTTGATTTAACTTCGTAACCTTCATCTGACTTTTTAGTGACCCTTGCTCAGCTGCCGATACTTGGGTGCCCGTAATCTGGGTGACTTGGACCTCATTGCTTTGGAAGAGGTTCTCGGCCGTACTGTTATTTTTGACCGTCTGCACCTTAATATTCTTGATTCGGACCTGTTTACGGTCATAATAATACGGGTTCTTCACATATTTCCACGTGTCATTCGTCCCATTCCAACTCTTCAAGACATAGGGACCATTAGAGAGCGTTCGCTGTGCCGATGTCCCATACTTATTCCCGTATTTCTCAGTAAATTGTTTGTTTAACGGATAGATCTCTGTGGCTAGCCGATAATTAAAATACGGCACGCGCTGTTGCAATGTAATTTGTAACTTATACTTACCCAACGCTTTAACGCCTAAGGTCTTCACCGCCTTCTTACCAGCCGTGATTGCTGTTGCATTCTTGATTTCAGCAACGTGTCCGACTTCCTGTGACTTGGTATTCGGATCGACCTGGCGTTGCACGGAATAAACAAAGTCAGCGGCCGTGACCTTTTTTCCATTCGACCACTTGGCATTGTGCCGCAAATTAAAGGTATAAGTCTTCCCATTATTAGTCGGTTTGACGACTTTCTTGGCAATTGCCGGCACGACTTTCCCCTTTTGATTAGTTGTATACAAGCCTTCCATAAACTGAGCAATAGCGGCCTGACTAGCGATATCGTCGGCCTTATTAGGATCAGCGGTCGCAATCGACTGGGTCGCCGTTACGTTCAACGTCTTCTGCTGACTACTCTGCTGGCTACCGCAGCCAGTTAAGAATAATCCTAGGGCTACAATACCAATACTGCTGATCCATATTCTTTTTTTCATGAATGATGACTCCTAACTTAACGATGATGTCGGTTACTGGCAACGATACTTCGATTGGCGCCGACAACAACACATCAACGGTAAGCCTCCGTTATCCGTGGTAAACCGGTAATTACCGGTTTTCACGACTACAATAACGTTTTGCAATCCTGCGTTCATCATCATGATTCCTCCCCTTAGATTAAAAACTAATTAAGATAAGATTAGCTTTTAAGTTTACATCTGTCAACTAAAAGTTTCGCTCAACATTCTAAGTCACCATGGTATTATGCCTTCACTATTCAGGCCGAAACCAGCTTGCTGCTTTTGAACCAAACGTATGGTACGCGAGCTTAAAACTAGACCGGCTATGGTGGGTTATCAAATCAAGAAGTCAAAAATCGGATAAACACTTGTCCCCCCAATCGGCAATAAAAAAATCGCTATTAGCCGATATAATGACTAATAACGATACTTGCTCATCAATGGCGAATCTGACCATTGCCATCAATGACATATTTATAAGATGTTAATTCCGCTAATCCCATCGGACCGCGAGCATGTAACTTCTGCGTTGAAATCCCGATTTCAGCGCCAAACCCAAATTCAAAGCCATCCGTAAACCGGGTGGAAGCATTGATATAAACACACGCTGCGTTGACCCGTTGCTGGAAGAGCTTCCCAGCTTGATAATTATCCGTCACAATAGCTTCGGAATGTTGGGTATTGTAACGATTGATGTGCGTAATGGCTGCTGCTTCTGAATCAACAACTTTCACTGCAATAATTAAATCATTATATTCCGTTCCCCAGTCCGCATCCGTTGCTGGAACCACATCAGGAACAATGGCTTGAGTTGCGGCATCCCCGCGTACTTCTACGCCTTGTTCACGAAGTGCCTGAATCATGCTAGGTAAATAATCGGCCGCAACCTCACGATGAATTAGAAGCTTTTCAGTGGCGTTGCAAACCGATGGTCGCTGAACTTTCCCATTGATCACGATATCGGTTGCCATTTGCAATTGCGCGTCTTTGTCCACATATACGTGACAATTACCGGCTCCCGTTTCAATAACGGGTACCGTTGCTTTAGCCAACACCGTTTGAATCAAACGGGCGCTCCCGCGTGGAATTAAGACGTCCACGTAATCAGTGAGCTGCATGAACTTAGCCGCAGTCGCATGCGACGTATCCGTAATCAGTTGAATCGCATTCTCATCGACCGCTTCGGCCCGTAATGCACCACGTAAGACTTGGACAAGTGCTTGATTAGAGTGAAGGGCTTCCTTACCACCACGTAAGATTACAGCGTTTCCGGTTTTAAAACACAGTGCTGATGCATCCACCGTCACATTGGGGCGCGCTTCAAAAATCATGCCGATAACACCTAGTGGTACCCGTTCCTTGGCAATCATCAACCCGGCCTCGTTGCGCCACGCGCGGTCCACATTTCCAATTGGATCTGGCAAACTCACGACCTGTTTGAGTCCGGTCGCCATATCCTGGATGCGGTCTGCTGTTAGCCGGAGCCGGTCAACAAACTTAACTGGTACTTGCGGGTTCTCTAAATCCTGCGCATTAGCTGCCAATATCTCATCTTGATGGCTCGTTAACGCCGTTGCCATTGCGGTCAACACTTGATTTTTTTGCGCCGTTGAAAGTAACCCCAGCGTATAGCTAGCTTGTTGAGCCTGCTGACCCAACTGTTCTAAATCTACCATTTTGATAACCTCCCCAACTTAACCGAATAGCGTTCCGACTGGTTCGCCTGCTAAAATTTGAAAAATAATTGTGGGATCCGCACCATTGGCTAAAATCATTTGACCATTCGCATCGATCATCCGTTCTGCCGCTTTTAGCTTAGTGACCATCCCACCAGTACCAAACCGACTGCCACTACCGCCAGCTAGCTTATAAGTATGTTGATCAACCTTCTCAATGTGCCCTAATAACTGGGCTCGGGCATCCGCATTGGGATTACCATCATAAAAGCCATCGATGTCGGATAGCATGATTAACAAATCCGCCCCGATATTCGTGGCCACGATTGCGGATAGTTGATCGTTATCACCGAACTTTGTTTCATGATCCAATTCATCGACCGCGACCGTATCATTTTCATTAACAATTGGGACCACGTTTTGTTTTAATAGCGCCTCAAATGTATTCAACACATTATGGTGACTCTTAGGATAAACAAAGATATCACGTGTTAATAACAACTGGCCAATTTTTTGTTCATAAATGGCGAAACGTTCTTTGTAAATCGAAATCAATTCAGTTTGCCCAATCGCCGCAATCGCCTGTTGTTCAGGAATTGCTTTTGGACGTTGCTTGAGTCCCATATAATTCAAGCCAACACCAATAGCCCCTGACGAAACCAAGACAACTTCACGCCCACGGTGTCGCATTGCGCTAATAACAAAGGCTAATTGATCGATTGCCCGTAAGTTGATCGATCCATCTGGATAAACTAGCGTGCTTGTCCCGACTTTAATCACGACTCGTTTAGCCTTTAGTTTTCGTATCACTTTCACTACTGCCACCAACTTCTCTAATTATTTTGTTTCACGTGAAACATCGGTCTGAACGTCCGTCTTCATATAATTAACGGCCTTGCGTAAATTAAAGTGAACGACACCGATATTAACTGCCAACACGATCAATAAAACCACAAATGCCAACAAAAACAGCACCTTATAAGACCAATTATCGATAATCACACCACCAAATAACGGCCCTAGCGAGCGCCCTAACGCACAAAAGGCTTGTACTAGTCCTTGGTAACGCCCCTTAGCACTAACTGGTGATAACTGACTCACTAGTGTTGGCATGGCTGGTGACCAAGTTGCTTCACCAATCGTCAATAAAATCATGGCAAAGATAAAGTGTGGGTAATCATGCGCAATCACAAGTGATAGAAATGATAAGCCCACGAATAGCATGCCGAAGAAAAATTGATTATATAAATTTTTAATCCGATTCCCCAGCAAACTTAAAATACTCTGAATAAGGACTAGTAAGCCCGCGTTGATTGTCCATAGAAAACTGTAATTCCGCAGCGGCATCCCCAAATTCGTCATGTAGACGGATAAATTGCTGACCCACTGTTCGTATAGCAACCAGATAATGAATAAACTAATAAAGAAGGTCCAGACAATGTGAAAATTGGCCCGTGGCAAGTGCACATCTTGTCCTTGGCGCGGATCAACCCCGGTCACGTTCGACGAATCCACATTGTATTCAAATAATGCAATAATCAAGAAAATCACGAAGAGGCTCGTGGTCATCGAGAATAGCAAGGCCATCCCCATGCTATACACGATACCAACCAGCATCGTGCCGAAGACAACTCCGAGATTGGCAGCGAGATACATCAACGTAAACGTTCGCCGCACTTTATCGCGGGGGACACTGGCAGCCAAAGCATTAAACATCGTATTTAGCCAGCCACTAGCAAACCCGGTCACGACTAACAACATCGGATACCACGGCCATCCATGAAAAAAGATCAGAGCAAAGTTCGCGAGGCCATTCAACGTGATTCCCATCAGTAACAGGTGATAAGGATTACCTCGATCAAATATACGCCCACCAATCGTACTTGCCAAAACGTTGGCAACTGAATTGAGCATCAGGACAATTCCAGTCTCCGTCAACGACTTACCTAACACATTGTGCATGTAGATCGTCGTTAACGGCCAAATGAAACTCATACCAATGTTATTCATAAACTGCCCGGCAATTAGCCACGGCGTTTTAATGAGTTGCTTTTGTGCCACGCCATCACCACCATTATTAAATCTGTCTACTTTTCATCATAGCAAAGTTTATTTAAAATAACAGGGACATTTATCTCACTAACTCATTATTATCACGGCCAAATTGGTGCATCAGCCCAACCAATTGGCGGAAAACAAGTAGCCTCGGCACGTGATAAACAAAAAATTCCTCTTAATTAGTTTAAGAGGAATTTGATAACAAATTTATTGATCGACTGCAATTAAGCTTGGGGATCCTGCGCATAAGAGACTGAGGAGAACTTATTAAATGGTTTCACAAATAATAGTTTGACCGTTCCCCGCGCCCCAGCACGGTTCTTTTCGATAATCACTTCAACTTCACCAACATCCTCAGAAGCATCTTCGTCCCGCGGATCGCCGCCATTAAAGTCACCACCGCCACCAAAATTACCGCCATCATCATCGTCGCCGCCTTCGCGATCATAATAATCTTCCCGGTATAGGAAGGCAACGATGTCAGCATCTTGTTCAATTGAACCCGATTCACGAATATCGGAAAGCACTGGCCGCTTATCTTGACGCTGTTCAACACCACGAGATAGCTGTGATAAGGCAATGACTGGAACACCTAGTTCCTTAGCCAGTTTCTTCATTTGCCGCGAAATTTCGGAAACTTCCTGTTGCCGACTTTCTGTGTTACTACCTTCGATCAGTTGCAAATAATCGACCACAATCAAGCCGAGGTTACCTTGCTCTTTCGCTAAGCGGCGACTTTTGGCCCGGATTTCTGACATCTTGATTCCGGGGGTATCGTCAATAAAAATACTAGCTTTAGACAAACTCCCCATGGCAACCACCAAGTGTTCCCACTCTTCTTCGTTCAGTTGCCCCGTCCGTAAATGCCCAGCGTCAATACTACCTTCTGCACACAGCATCCGGTTGACTAAGGATTCGGCACCCATTTCCAAACTGAAAATGGCCACTGTCGTATCCGTTTTAGTCGCCACATTTTGGGCAATATTCAGGACAAAGGCTGTCTTACCAACGGCTGGCCGGGCAGCCAAAATAATCAGATTATCCGGTTGTAAGCCGGCGGTCATTTTATCCAGCTCCGCAAAACCAGTCGGTAAACCGGTAATGTCATCATCATTTTGATACAAGCGGTCAATTTCTTCAATCGACGCGTTCAACACATCTGAAATCGACTTAAACCCACTCTGATTACGCTGTTCAGACACGTTCATAATGTCGCGTTCCGCGTCATCTAATAACGTGGTCACGTCATCATTTTCCGTATAGGCCTTTTGCGTAATCTCCGTGGCCGTCTTGATCAACCGCCGCACCGTCGCCTTTTGCGCCACAATCTTAGCATAGTAGCCAGCGTTAGCCGCAGTCGGTACGGACCCAGCTAATTCAGCAATGTAACTCATCCCACCAACATCATCCAATTGATTTTGGGCCGTTAATAAATCACTAACGGTCACCGCATCAATAGCCTCGTCACGGTCATTTAAAGTCACCATGCTGGCAAAAATGATCTGATGTGCGCGCCGATAGAAATCTTGCGCTTCGACAAACTCCATCGCTTCCACGAGGGCATCACTGTTTAAGAAAATAGCCCCCAAGACTGCCTTTTCAGCTTCAATATTTTGTGGTGGGGTTTGATCCAGCACATCGTTGTTCATTTGTGATCCGTCCTTTTACTTTTCGACAACGTGCACGCGAATTTTCGCCGTTACTTCTGGATGTAACTTAACAGGCACGTTTGTGTAACCTAATACCCGAATTGGTTCTGGTAATTCGATCTTACGTTTATCAAGCTTAACTTGGTATTGGTCAGCTAACGCCGTTGCAATTTGTTTGCTAGGAATTGACCCAAACAACCGACCATCAGTACCAGCTTTGGCCTTCAATTCAACAACCGTTTCATCAGCTTCCAAAACTGTCTTGACTTGCTTAGCTTCGGCTAATTCCTCAGCGGCACGTGCTGCTTCAGACTTCTGTTCAGCCTTCAACGTATTGATTGCCGCTTTAGTGGCTTCCTTGGCCAATCCCTTTTTAATTAAAAAGTTCTGTGCGTAACCATCCGGGACATTCTTGATTTGGCCCCGCTTGCCCTTACCACGGACATCATTCAAAAAAATAACTTGCATTTAGACTCACTCCTAATTAGATTCTGTGGTCGGCTCATCAGTTGCCGTTAACAAATCAATCAACGATTGTTTGACGGCTTCAACTGACTGCCCTTCAATCTGGGTTGCAGCATTCGATAAATGACCGCCACCACCCAATTTTTCCATATAAACTTGTACGTTGATCTCGCCAAGTGATCGTGCCGAAATTCCGACCCGTCCATCTTCACGACGTGTAATCACGAATGATGCGTCGACACCAGACATAGATAATAGTGAATCAGCAGCTTGAGCCGCCGTTACTGGGTCATAGACCTGATCATCTTCACCAACACATAATGCCATATCCTGGTTAACAAATTCAACGGTTTCAATCAGATGATTGCGTTGTAGATAACTATCAACGTTCTCCTTCATAAATTGTTGAACGAGTAACGAGTCCGCACCGGCTGATCGTAGATAACTAGCAGCATCAAACGTCCGCGATCCTGATCGTAATGAAAATGACTTCGTATCGATAACGATTCCGGTCAACATTGCGGTCGCCTCAATCTTATTGATTGGTTCGGCATCGTGCGATTGATATTCAAACATCTCGGTAATCAGCTCACAAGTCGACGAAGCATACGGTTCAATATAAACCAAAACTGGGTTTTCTGGAAATTCTTCGCCCCGTCGATGATGATCAATAATCATAACGCGATTTTCGAGCCGCTCATAAAGGGCCTGTGACATTGAAATACTTGGCTTAGAATGGTCAGCCATAATCAATAAACTTTGGTCAGTGGCCTTCTCAAGTGCTTCTTCCGGCGAGATAATCGCTGACTCGATGTTCTCATCAGACTTCAACTGGTCCAGTAAACGCTGAATGTCTGAATGCACATTTTGCTCATCCAAGACGATCCAACACTGTTTACCATTCATTTCAGCAATTCGGCGAATCCCGAGACAGGCCCCAACGGCATCCATATCTGGTTGGCGGTGCCCCTGAACAAAGATCTGGTCAGATTGATTCATTAACTCTTGTAACGTCTGACTGATCATCCGGGCCCGTACCCGCGTCCGTTTTTCCATCGGGTTGGTTTTACCACCGTAGAAACGAGCAGGTTCGTCCTCAGACTTCACCACAACTTGGTCACCACCCCGCCCCAAGGCAAGGTCCATGTTACTCTGCGCTAAATCGGCCAAATTGTTCATGTTCCGTTCACCATAAGCAATCCCAATACTCAATGTTAGTGGGAAATTTTGCTTAGAAGTCGACTCCCGAATTCGATCTAAAATGCGAAACTTATTCTCTTCAACACGTCGTAAACTACTAGCATAGCCCAACAAGAAGAAGTGATCATCATCCAAGCGCTTCAGGTACATCCCAAACATCTGGGTCCACTTAGACAATTCATTGGTCACGTAATTGTTCAGGTTGGAAATATCCGTATCAGTCATCGACTGGGTGATTTCATCGTAATTATCCAAAAAGATTTGTCCAATCACGAGTTTTTCATCTTCGAATTGATCCGTCAGCTCAGCATACTTGGTCACATCCATCATATAGACCGTATTAGTGCTCTGCTGGACACGTACATCAAACTGGTAGTCTTGCCAACGAATCGTCGCGGGCTCGTCCAGATGAGCGTTCAGCGTCGCTGCCAGTGTTGGCTCAATATCTTCCAAGCGGTATCCTAAGACGTCCTTATCACCGAAATAGCGCTGAAGATAAGGATTGATCCATTCGATGGTCTGGTCGGAATTAAAAATCATTACTCCGATAGGCATCTGAATCAGTGCCTCTTGTTCGCCGCGCTTAATACGATACGACAAGTCTGAGATATATTCATTTGCACTCGAACTGAGCTCAATCAACGTATTATAAGATATCACCACAGCCATCACAATCAAGATGAGGACAACGGTCCCAAAAATCCAGTTCATTAAATAACCAGTGACGAGCATAATTAACGACAAGCTAAAAATAACCAACGCTAAGAGTCGTAACTGCTGATTTTGTAGGAAAAATGGAATTTTTTCACGCGAAAAGATCTTTTTCATATTAAAAATCCCTCAAGCCTTCTCAGTAATGACTATATTTTATCACAAACCACCGTCCGCTTCAGCGTTTCGTGTCAATCACCGTAAACGCTTCATTGAACGGCCACCACCCTATCTAGTCAAGTTAAGGGTAAATAAAAACCACAGAGCCGAAGTCTGTGGTTTTTGAATGACTAAAAATTAGTCTTCAGATACAAAGGCTAATAAGCCCATGATCCGTGCACGCTTGATGGCGATAGTTAAAGAACGTTGGTTCTTAGCACTAGTCCCCGTTACACGACGTGGCAAAATCTTCCCACGTTCTGAAATAAAGCGACGTAATAAGTCAGTATCTTTATAATCGATGTATTCGATATGGTTTGCGGCGATGAAGTCGACTTTACGACGACGACGGCCACCTCTTCTTTGTTGTGCCATTGATATTTCCCTCCTCGTTATCTGTCTAAGCAATTAGACTAGAATGGTAAATCATCATCCGAGATATCAATTTGATCGCCATTATTAGCGAATGGGTCAGCCTGATTATTGTTGTTAGCACTGCTTGATGGTGCCGCACTGCTAGCATTACCAGTATTACCATTACCAAATGGGTTATTGTTATTCGCTGATGATTGTTGAGGAGCCGCATTTTGGCCTTGATTACTATACCCATTATTATTGTTGTTGTAATTGTTATTACCACTACCACCATTGGCAGACTGATGACGTTCAGACTCTGCCCGTGATTCTAATAATGAGAAGTTTTCAACGACAACTTCTGTAACGTAAACACGTACCCCTTGTTGGTTTTCGTAGTTCCGGGTTTGAATCCGGCCATCGATACCAACAAGTGAACCTTTATGAGTAAAGTTCGCAAAATTTTCAGCAGCTTTACGCCAAATGACGCAACTAATGAAATCTGCTTCACGTTCCCCATTTTGATTCGTGAATTGACGGTTTACGGCAATAGTGAACGTCGCGACGGCGGCACCACCATTCGTGTAACGTAATTCCGGATCTCTTGTCAGTCGGCCAACAAGAATTGTACGGTTAATCATGCAGAAGCGCTCCTCTCTTAAAATTAATTTTGTCTATTAGTCTTCGCGTTTAACGATCATGTGACGTAAAATGTCATCATTGATCTTTGAAAGACGGTCGAATTCGTTTAAAGCAGCATCGTCAGTTGCTGTTAAGTTAACGATATGGTAAGTACCTTCGTTAAAGCCACCGATTTCGTATGCGAAACGACGCTTTGACCAGTCTTTTGAATCAATTACTTGCGCACCGTTATCAGTTAAGATTTTGTCGAAACGATCAACTAAGGCTGTCTTGGCAGCATCGTCGATGTCGGGACGTACGATGTAAGTAATTTCATATTTCTTTGATTCACTCATGAAATTTGCACCTCCTTATGGACTTCAGGCCCTTCTTTTTGAAGAGCAAGGAAAGTAATCTAGCTAATGCTAGATACTCACGAATTTAAAGTATAGCATCTAAATCAGTTTGTTGCAAGGGTTGAAGCGGCCGACTGTTACAAAAAGATCCTGAATCCGTTACACCAATCAATTACGTCAATTGAGCGATATTTCATTTTATTTCCCGGGAAATATTTCTTTTTTCTGAAATCCTCCCCTTCGCTTACATTTCCCCACACCCACACAGCATTAATTTAAACCAAGTCGACGTCAGAATAACACGCACTGCTGTAATCCTCTCAATCGCACAAGCCAGTTTTGACCGCGTAAATCTAAAATTGCTTACTTCATGTTGTCCTCTCCCAATTTATCGGCATTTCTGCCAATCACTGGAAGATGGCAGGACTAAGTGATGAGCCTCCAGCAGTCAAATTATTCTTCGCAGGAAGATTGTTTCTACCGGTTCAAAACAAGACTTTGGAGGCCAGAATAGGACCGATGACCGGTAAATCACACACGACCCGGTGCCATAATAATTCTTGACTCACATAAAAAACAAGCGTGGTCGACAATCTTGTCGACCACGCTTGTTTTATCAATTTATTCGTTTGAATCGTTTGAATCAGTTGTTGGTTCTGTCGTAGTGGCATCGGCGTTGACGGTTTGATCGTCAACTGGTGCCTCAGTCGTTGCATCCGTTGCGACAGTCTCATCAACTTCTGGCTCTGTATCAACCTTGGCCATCGTTGCGACTTGACCATCATCGCCTAACCGCATGAGACGAACACCTAAGGTTGCCCGACCAGTCTGAGAAACGGTTGCGATATTGAAGCGAATCATGACCCCTTGGTTCGTCATTACCATGATATCTTCTTGACCATCAACCGTCGTCAAACCAGCTAAATGACCATTCTTCTCAGTCACGTTAGCGGTCTTGATTCCTTTGCCACCACGCCCCTTAATTGGGTAATCGGCAGCTGGCGTTTGTTTCCCATAACCCTTTTCCGTGATGATGAAGACGTTGCTGTCGGGCTTCAAAACGTCAAAGCCAATCACAAAGTCATCATCGCGTAAGCGAATCCCGCGAACCCCAGAAGCCGTCCGGCCCATGGACCGCACTGTGGTTTCGTCGAAACTGACGGCATAACCGTCGTGCGTCCCGATGATTACATTTTGGTGACCATCCGTGATTGTAACCCCGATTAATTCATCATCATCCTTAAGCGTAATGGCCTTCAAACCATTGCTACGGATATTGGCAAATTCTTGAACTGGTGTCCGTTTGACAACCCCTTTAACGGTTGTAAAGAACAGGTAGTTATCAGAAGCGCTCGCATCGCCCGTGACATTAACGACCGCCTGAATTTTTTCACCAGAATTGACTCCCAGTAAATTGATGACCGGGATTCCTTTGGCCGTACGACCGTATTCAGGAATCTCGTAAGCCTTCATCCGGTAAACTTTACCCGCATTAGTGAAAAAGAGTAGGACATCATGGGTCGACGTCGTCAGGAGATGTTCAATAAAGTCATCATCATGGACGTCCATCCCTTGAATCCCACGACCACCACGGTGTTGCGACTTAAATTCAGTCGTTGGTAACCGTTTGATGTAGCCATTGTGAGTTAAGGTAACAGCCACTTCTTCTTCTTCGATCAAGTCTTCATCTTCAATACTGAGGACTTCACCGACCATCAATTCGGTCCGACGCTTATCACCAAACTTACGTTGAATTTCCATTAATTCTTCGTAAATAATTTGGTTGATACGATCCTTGCTAGCTAAGATTTCTTTGTAGTCAGCAATGGCTTTCAATAAGTCCTGGTATTCACTCTCGATCTTTTCACGTTCCAAACCAGTTAACCGGACTAACCGCATATCAAGAATGGCTTGTGCCTGCTTATCAGACAAGCCGTAATTATCCATCAATTGGTTCTTCGCAATTTCACTCGTTTGTGATTGACGAATAATCGCAATGATTTCATCAATGTGATCAAGGGCAATCCGTAAGCCTTCAAGAATATGGGCCCGTGCTTGGGCTTTCTTCAAGTCAAACTCAGTCCGACGCCGAATCACGTCTTCCTGGTGTTCCAGGTAATAGATTAAGATTTGCTTTAAGCTTAAGACTTTTGGAGCACCCTTAACGATGGCTAACATGTTAAAGCCAAAGTTAGTCTGCATCAATGTCATCTTGTAAAGGTTATTCAAGATAACCGAGGCGCTGGCATCCCGCCGAACATCAATGACGATCCGCATCCCTTCACGGTCACTTTCATCATTGATATCAGTGATACCTTCAATTTCCTTGTCTCGAGCTAAACCAGCAATCCGTTCGATCAATTTAGCTTTATTGACCATATATGGTAATTCGGTCACGATAATTCGTTGCTTACCATTCTTTTGGTCTTGAATATCGACCTTCGCACGAACAATAATGTTCCCACGACCAGTCTGGTAAGCCTTACGAATACCGGACTTTCCCATTACGATCCCGCCAGTTGGAAAATCTGGTCCAGGTAAGACTTCCATCAAGTCAGCAACTGTTGCATCAGGATTATCCATCAACAGGTGGATTGCTGAAATGACTTCCGCTAAGTTATGTGGCGGAATGTTTGTTGTCATCCCAACAGCAATCCCAGTGGCACCGTTAACGAGTAAGTTCGGGAAACGTGCTGGTAAGACTGCTGGTTCCCGTTCTGTATCATCATAGTTTGGTTGCCAATCAACGGTATCCTTGTTAATATCGCGGAGCATTTCAACCGCAATCTTACTCATCCGGGCTTCGGTATACCGCATCGCGGCAGCCCCGTCACCATCGACAGAACCGAAGTTCCCGTGACCATCCACTAACATGTAGCGATAGCTAAAGTCTTGGGCCATCCGCACCATTGACTCATAAATTGCGGAGTCACCATGGGGATGATACTTCCCCATAACATCCCCAACAATCCGGGCCGACTTCTTATACGGCTTATCCGGCGTCACACCTAATTCACTCATACCGTAAAGAATCCGCCGGTGCACTGGCTTTAACCCATCACGTACGTCCGGCAGTGCCCGTGCCACGATAACACTCATGGCATAGCTTAAGAATGACGTTCGCATGGTCTTCGAAAGGTTCACATCCGAAATACGATTGTTCGATAAATCTGAATCAGCCAAAATATTCGTCCTCCTTCATCCGTTTTGCCGCTATTAAAGCTTGATTAAGCTTTACATGTCTCAAGTAAAAGTCGCCATTAAGACAACCGTCGTGCCATTACGACCCTAAGTCTGATTAACAGCTTGCGCCTCAGTTCTTAGGTCAAAATGACTAAACTGACACACTAAACATCCAGATCCTGGACGAACTTGGCATTATCTTCAATAAATTCTCGCCGTGGTTTGACTTGGTCCCCCATCAACATCGAGAAGACCCCATCGGCATCCGCAGCGTCTTCATCACGAACCCGTAATAGGCGCCGCTTGTCTGGATCCATGGTCGTTTCCCATAATTGTTCCGCGTCCATTTCACCAAGCCCCTTGTACCGTTGAACAACTGGTTTCGGTGATGGTGCCAATTGCCCCATGACCTCACTCAATTCTTCATCTGAATCAATATACTTCACAAATTTACCTTGCCGGACTTGGTACAACGGTGGTTGAGCGATGTACACAAAGCCAGCGTCAACTAATGGCCGCATGTACCGGTAAAACAACGTCAATAACAAGGTCCGAATATGGGCCCCATCGACATCGGCATCAGTCATGATAATTAATTTGTGATAATTGGCTTTGCTCAAGTCGAAGTCACCACCGAAGCCAGTTCCCATTGCCGTAAACAATGACCGGATTTCTTCATTGGCTAAAATCTTATCAATGCTGGCCTTTTCAACGTTCAAAATTTTACCCCGAATCGGTAAAATCGCTTGCGTCAACCGGGAACGTCCCTGCTTAGCCGACCCACCGGCAGAATCCCCTTCGACAATGAACAACTCACTAATTTCAGGGTCTTTACTACTGTTGTCCGCCAACTTACCTGGTAAATTACTAATTTCCAAGCCACTCTTTTTTCGCGTAACTTCCCGCGCACGCTTAGCAGCGACCCGGGCCTTGGAAGCAAGTAACCCTTTATCGACCACTTTACGGGCAACACTTGGGTTTTCCATCAAGTACTTGCTAAAGTGTTCTGAGAATAACCGGTCAACTGCTGCCCGAGCATCGGAATTACCAAGTTTCGTCTTCGTTTGACCTTCAAATTGAGGATCCGGATGCTTGACGCTGACAACAGCTGTCATCCCTTCACGAACATCTTCGCCAGATAGGTTCGCATCGCTTTCCTTCAACAAGTTATTCTTACGAGCATAGTCGTTGATGACCCGCGTCAAAGCACGTTTGAAACCTTCTTCATGCGTCCCACCTTCGTACGTATGAATATTGTTGGTGAAGGTCATCAAATTACTGTGGTAGTCGTCAGTATATTGCAACGCAACTTCTACCGTAATCCCATTCTGTTCCCCTTCCACATAAATCGGTTCTGGAAATAGAACGGTCTTATTCTTATCTAGATATTCAACATAGTGACGAATCCCACCTTCGTAGAGAAAGTCATCTTCAGTGGGTTCATCAGGGCGATTATCCCGAATCGTGATCCGTAATCCCTTATTTAAGAAAGCGAGTTCGCGAATCCGAGTCGTCAAAATATTAATGTCATAGGTGGTCGTTTCCCGGAAAATATCAGGATCCGGAACAAAATGAACCGCCGTACCATGAGCATCATCAGGCGCATCACCAATGATCTTCATCGGTGTTTTAACCTTTCCACGTTCAAAGTCCATGTAATAAACATGACCATTCCGAGTTACTTTGACGTCCAGGGTCGATGATAAGGCGTTAACAACGGAAGCCCCGACCCCGTGAAGACCACCAGAGACTTTATAACCGCCACCACCGAATTTACCACCGGCATGTAAAATCGTATAAACCGTTTCAAGCGCTGGTTTACCCGTTTTTTCTTGAATATCAACAGGAATCCCACGACCGTTATCAGTAACCGTAATACTATTATCCTTTTCAACGGTCACGTGGATCACGTTTGCAAACCCTGCTAGGGCTTCATCAATTCCGTTATCAACAATTTCCCAAACTAAGTGGTGGAGTCCTTGGCTACTCGTCGTACCGATATACATTCCGGGACGTTTCCGGACAGCTTCTAAACCTTCCAAAACTTGAATTTGACTAGCATCATATTCGCGAGCCTGTTCAAGTTTGGTTTCTTTTTCGTTTTCGGTCAATGCGGTTCCTCCTCATGTAAAGTGCCATGGCTAACTTCAAATACTTTTGGCGCATTAATTAATTTGCGGGCCACCCCGTCAAGACTTGGCGTGGTTAAAAAGGTCTGCACTTTATCTTGGATCGCTGTCAGCAGATGAGTCTGCCGTGCAGCGTCTAATTCTGATAAGACATCGTCTAATAATAAGACCGGGTACTCGCCCGTCTCAGCTTTCATCAGATCAATTTCAGCAAGCTTAACGGACAAAGCAGTTGTACGTTGTTGGCCTTGGGAGCCAAAAGTCTGCACATTTTTGCCGTTAACACCAAATTGTAAATCATCGCGATGAGGACCTAATAAAGTCGTTCCTTGAAAAATTTCTTTGGCTTGTTGTTGCTGATATAAGGCCTGTAGCGTTTGATAAATGTGATCGACCGACGTCTGGTCGGCAGTTGGCACTTGAGTGACATAGTGAAACGTTAATTGTTCCTGTTCTTGCGTAATCTCGCTGTGAACAGCTTGCGCCCATTTCTCAAGTTGCTGCAACAGTTGTAGTCGTTTATGGATGATTTCCGCACCAAATGCAGCCAATTGATCCGACAAGACACCCAAATAAACCTTATCCTTGGCCTGCTGCCGATTTAATTGCCGTAAGTATTGATTACGTTGTTTTAAAATCGTGCGATACTGACTTAGGTTATAGAGGTATTTAGGGCTCATCTGACCAAATTCCATATCCATAAACCGACGGCGAACCGCGGGTGCCCCTTTAACGATGGATAAATCTTCAGGTGCAAACACGATCACGTTCAAATTTCCGACGTACTGGGATAATTTGGCTTGCTCAAGATGATTGACTTTCGCTCGCTTGCCCCGCCGCCCCAATTCAAGTTCCAGGGGGACAGCACCGGTACTTTTATGTAACCGGCCTTGCAACGTTGCCGTGGTGGTTTGCCACCGAATTAATTCCTTATCGTTAGCGGTGCGGTGACTACGCGTTAACGCCAACACATAAATGGCTTCCAACAGGTTCGTCTTTCCCTGCGCATTTTCACCTAATAGAACATTAACGCCCTGACTAAAATTAATGGTCAAATCCGCGTAGTTCCGAAAATCATGCAAGACTAAGTTTTCTAAGTACATCTAATCAGTCGTTTCTTGATTTGAGCGAATAAAAAATGACCCGTTGTCTTCAACTTCAATCGTATCGCCTGGATAAAGTTTCCGACCCCGCCGATCATCTGGTTCACCATTAACTAACACGGTTGTTTCTTTTAAGAACCACTTCGCCTGACCACCCGATCCAATGATGGCCGTTTCTTTTAAGAGTTGCCCCAACGTCATATATGGGGTTTTAATATCTATTGGCTGTTTCACAATGTCACCTGCCTATCTGATTACAAGCTATTAAACGACTGTCTGGCGTGCTACACACACTCCTAACAGGTTATATTATACTTGTTTTTTGATGAAAATTCAATTTATAACCGCACTCAGAGCCATTTTAAGACGATTTAGGGCTTTTTAATATCGGGATACTAGCCTAGGGGTAAATTTGCTGAAATTCCCTAATTTTGCGGATTTTAATAAAATATCTTGTTTTTTACCTATAAAAATTGGCTAAAGCCAGCATTCATTATCTGAAAGCGAGCGTTTGTAGCGAACGAGTGCAAGGACTGGGGTTCATCAGATGGTGGGATTTTAGTGGGGCAACATCGATAGTTAGCGTGACAATTCACCAGCAGCTAATATAATATGCATAAGTTAAAACTTCAAAAGTTACATCATCGCTATTGCCTATTCATTGCCCCATCTTTAGCTAGTTTTAGCCGTCATAAAAGGCCCGCATTTCACGGTGAAATGCGGGCCTTTTATTTAGAATTGTATATTTATTCAGCTAATTAAAACGTTCGAACTGGTGTAATCAACTGAATAAAGTTTTCGCCTTCTTCAGTTGGCACTAAAGTGAATGGGCGCAATGCCATCGTGAATGAGATTTTGATCATAGCTTGCCCAAACGAACGTAACGCTTCTTTCATGTAGTCTGGGTTAAACGAAATTTCAAGTTCGTCACCTGACAAATCAGTGGGCTGTAGTTGTTCCGTTACTTCCCCGACATCTGGTGAGTTACCGAAAATCGTAATCGTTTTGTCCGTTGGGTTAACGGAGAAGCGAACCACATTATTGCGACTTTCGTGTGATAACAGGGATGCCCGTTCAATTGCTGCTGAAAGTGCGGGTGCTGAAATTTCAACAGTCGTATTAGATTCTTTAGGAATCAGCCGTGACGTGTCGGGATAATTTCCTTCGAGTAAGCGAGAATAGAAGGACGTATTCCCCAGCACAAATAGGACTTGGTTTTCTGATAACCGCATCTGCACGTCAGGATTATTGTCGCCGATCATCCGAGATAATTCTGTCAAACTTTTACCAGGAATGATTACATCATAATTGGCATTATTGGCTTCTGGCAACTTGATCCGGCGTTGACTTAGGCGGTGTGAATCGGTTGCGACCGCTAAGAACTCACCGTTAGCTAAGATAAAATGAACCCCGGTCAGGATTGGCCGACTTTCCTGATTGGAAACAGCAATAACGGTCTGACCAATCAACTCTTTAAGTACATCCCCAGCTAACGTGATGGTATTAGTCGTATCAATTTCAGGTAAGTGTGGGTAGTTTTCAGGGTCTAAGCCGTTGATTGTAAAGGAAGCGGCTCCTGAAGTAATTTGTGTTTGAAAACCGTCGACCACGTTAACAGTCATGGTGTCTTCTGGTAATTTTTTTACGATTTCACTAAAGAAACGGGCAGGTAAAACGATTGAACCGGCATCTTCAACGACTAACGTATTGTTGTCATCACTTGCTGGAATGGTGGTTTCAATAGAAATATCAGCATCACTACCAGTTAAGGTAATAGCGTCAGTATTAACGTCAAGTTTAAGACCAGTCAAAATTGGAATGGTCGTTTTTGAAGAAATGGCCCGTTGGACGTTATTTAATTCTTTGATGAAGGCAGATCGATTGATCGTGAATTTCATAAGTTAATCCCCTCTTTATTCTAGCGACGGGCACTAGATATATATTAATAATAAAAGTTCGTAGTAATAGTAGAGCAGTGGGTACTGTGGAAAACCGAGTAAAGACTCGGCGTTATCAAGTTTTCCACATGTGTATAAGTTGTGGAAAACTTTTTGAGTTATCCTTTTTTATCCACACTAAGATTTGAGCTGGCCTGTCAAATCACCCACGGCTTTTTGTAATTCAGCATCAGTTTTGAGTGCCTTAGTGATTTTATCATGCGCATGGATCACAGTCGTATGGTCCTTACCACCAAACTCGTTACCGATGCGCGGAAGTGAACTTTCAGTCAGTTCGCGTGATAAATACATGGCAATTTGACGTGGAATCACGATTTGTTTATTGCGTTTCTTTCCCTTAAGGTCAGCCATTGTTACATGGAAGTACTTGGCGACTTTTTCCTGAATGACGGGAATCGAAACCTCTGATAGTTTACTGCTAAGGTGCAAACTCTTCAATGCATCCGCCACTAAACTGGTGGTAATCGGTGAATTATTCAGTCGTGAGTATGCCTGCACTCGTGCTAAGGCACCTTCGAGTTCTCGCACGTTTGAGTCGATCTGACCGGCGATATAACTTAACGTATCGTCAGGGATTTCGATCCCTTCAAGATCGGCTTTATTGCGCAAAATAGCAATCCGCGTCTCGAGATCAGGTGGGGTAATATCAACGGATAATCCCCACTTAAACCTAGAAACTAGGCGATCTTGGAGTTGCGGAATTTCGTTCGGTAAGCGATCGGATGTAAGCACGATTTGCTTATCATCTTCATATAAAGCATTAAATGTATGGAAGAACTCTTCTTGGGTTGCTTCCTTATTGGCAAAAAATTGAATGTCGTCGACTAATAACAGGTCAACGTTCCGATATTCTTCGCGGAACGCCTCCTGTTTTTTAGTTTGAATGGCATTAATTAATTCATTCGTAAAAGATTCGCTAGTCACATATTTAATGTTACTAGTCGGATCGGTTTCTAACAATTTGTTACCGATAGCGTGCATTAGGTGGGTTTTTCCCAGACCAACGCCCCCGTAGAAAAACAACGGATTATACATGGTGCCGGGTTCTTCCGACACAACTAACGCAGCGGCATGGGCCATTTGATTGCCTTTACCGATCACGAAAGTATCAAAAGTGTATTTCGGGTTGAGTTTCGTTTCCCGCATAAATGTGGGGGTAGTTGCGGTTGTTGGTTGTTGTCCCGCAACGTTACCGGTAGTCACTTGCGAGTCCTTGTCTCTCGTAAGTTGCTGACGTTCTTCTTCCGTTATCATGACCGGCCGAATCTGCTCGTTAGTCGCTTGCATCGCAATGTCCGTGAACTTTGCGGCCAAGTTTTTCTCCCAATAGTCACGATGAAGTTGTGTTGGGACTTCGATCGTCATTTGGGCTTTATCGAGTTGGAGTGGTTTTGCCGGTTCGACAAACGTTTGAAACGTGATCTTGGACAGATCTTGTTCCATAGAGAACTTAATGAGATTCCATAAGTCATTACGTTCCAGCACGTGGATACCCCTTTTCTTAAAAAACGTAATTCTATTTTAGCATGAACATATAGAGTTTTCCACAAGTGGACAAGTTAAAGTTAAGAGAATTCACAGGCTGGGATTTGAATATACACAGCTTGTCGAAAACTAGGAATTAATTTTATAAAACAGCACTTATCCACAAAAGCGAGTTCAAAACTAAAGCCGCAATAAAAGCGTTTATTGGAGTTATACACACAACAAATACGCCCTGTGGATAACTAAATAACAACCCGTTAATTTGTCGAAAAACTTGTGGGTAAATTGCGAATAACGGAAAGTCACTTTGCTATAATCCACAAATAAATTCGCAATTAAATAATTTTTTGACCTCGAATTACTACGGAGAAATTTAATTTACTGGTTTTCAAACAAATAAAAATATGCTATAGTAGTCAGGAAATGCGTTTAGATGTAAACTGCGTTTTGAAAATAACGACTTAATCGAATTGATTCATGTCATTATGGAGAAGGAGGTGTCATGATGAAGAGAACTTACCAACCAAAGAAGCGCCATCGTCAACGTGTACATGGTTTCCGCAAACGGATGAGCACCAGCAATGGCCGTAAAGTGTTAGCCCGTCGACGCCAACGAGGCAGAAAAGTATTGTCTGCATAGGCCACTGATAATCAGTGGCTTTTTCTTTACAGTCCTAGACCAGGTGTTTAGGGCTGTAAAGTTGTGTAGCAATTCGCTCAAGAGCTTGAGCGCACACATGGAGATGGATTATGCGAAAATCATATCGGGTAAAAAAAGAAACTGAGTTCCAACAAGTTTTTGAGACCCGCAACTCGTATGCCAATCGTCAATTTGTCATTTACGTTTTGGAAAAACCGGGGCAACCCCATTTCCGCGTCGGTATTTCGGTCGGTAAGAAGATCGGGAACGCCGTTGCGCGTAACTGGGTCAAACGCCGGATTCGGCAATCAATCACCGAGCTAAAGCCGCAGCTTAAGCAAGATGCAGACTTTCTCGTCATTGCCCGACCAACCGTTGCTGGTAAGTCGCAAGCCGAAACCAAAGCTTATCTAAGCCATGCGCTAAAGCTAGCGCACCTGCTGGACAATGATTAAAGTGAGGACATTCGTTTGAAAAAGTACAGAAAAATACTGGCAATGCTGGCCGTACTAGCGATCGTACTAGTTTTGAGTGGGTGTAGTAATACCCCAATCACGGATAAGAGCACCGGGTTTTGGGATGGCTTAATCATCTTGAACTTCTCACGGGCGATTATTTGGTTATCAAACTTGTTTGGTCATAGTTATGGTCTCGGGATCATCGTCTTTACGTTGATCATCCGGATCATTATCTTGCCATTGATGATCTTCCAAACCCGCAACATGGTAGCCATGCAAGAAGTCCAACCGCAGATGAAGGCTTTGCAAAAGAAGTATTCGTCACGCGATATGGAAACTCAGCAAAAGCTCCAAGCGGAAATGAAGAAGTTGTATGCCAAGCATGGTGTGCATCCAATGGCCAGCATGTTGCCATTACTAGTTCAGTTGCCTATTTTGATTGCGTTGTACCAAGCAATCTGGCGGACACAAGCCTTGAAGACCGGTTCGTTCTTATGGTTGCAATTAGGTAGCAAGGATCCGTACTACGTTTTGCCAATTCTAGCGGCGATCTTTACGTTTGCTAGTTCCTGGTTAGCGATGAAGTCGCAGCCAGAACAAAACGGGATGACAACGTCAATGACGTATTTGATGCCTGTGATTATTTTGATTACGGCCATTAACGTGCCATCAGCGTTGTCCTTGTACTGGGTGATTTCCAACGCGTTCCAAGTTGGTCAAACCTTGTTATTACAAAACCCATTCAAGATTAATCGCGAACGGGAAGCTAAGAAGCAAGCTGAACGTGATCGTAAGCGAACGCTTGAAAAAGCTAGAAAGCGCGCGATTCGTAATCATAAACGTTAAATACAAGTAGACCTGCCATGTGTGGTGGGTCTTTTTTGTTGGCTCTGTATCATCTTTACCAATCGGTCAATATGATTTGGACTGTGATGGCAGGATGCTAATGTGCGTTTATGTAAGGCCCCTGGACGGTCCGTGATGAGGAAATTGTAATGAACGATCAAATACTGGTAATAGTAATCATCCGGGGATCAAGGTGCCTATAAAAATAATTGTCTGCACCATTTTATCACATGTTTTTAATAGCGTGCCGCGGTTTGAGAGAGCTACTTTGTCAGTCGTAATTAGAACGGGCGATTAAAAACGTAATGACCCGGCGCATGAAAAAGTTCCAAAAAAAGATTTGACAAATTGAAAAATGACCGCTAAGATGTGAATCACATTAAAAAATAATTAGATTAAGCGAACGGCAGTCGAGGAGTCGGTTATCAGTCAGTTACAGCGAGTCGCGGATGATGAAAAGCGATCTGAACTGGTAGCTAAAAGTCGATTACTAGTGAGAAGTTGCGTGAAGCAATTTCCGGGTGTACCCGATAACGTACCAACATATCGTCAATAAATTTGGCCGTATGTAAGTGGTGAGTCTGACTGGCTCGCAAATGAGGTGGTACCGCGTGAAGACGTCCTTTTAAGCATAACAGCTTAGTAGGGCGTCTTTTTGTTTTGCGGGATGCCGGTTGATCTGATTAAAATCAAAACATAATGGAGGGATTAGAGATGCAAGCAAAGTATACATATAGCATTATAGGGGTGGTGAGCGCCTTATTATTAACCGGCTGCTTGGGGGCGGTCTCTAATTCTTCGAAAACGACCAGTACGGCTGATCAAAATAGGACGTTAGGCATCACGATTCCTGGCGAACCGATGACGACTGATCCAACAACTTCGATCGAAACCAACGGCGGTGCCGTAATTACACAGACTGGTGAAGGGATTTACCGCAAAAACGCGAATAATAAGATTGTTGCGGGGGTAGTCGAGAAGAAGGTCAATCCTACTGAAAACAAGACCCGGTATACGTTTACGATTCGCAAAAATGCACGCTGGCAAAATGGAACCAAGATCACTTCACAAGATTTCGTGACGGCGTTGCGGCGGCAAGCTAATCCAACAACGAAGTCTCAAAACTTGGATGCCATTAGTTACATCAAGAACTTTGATGCCGTTAATAAAGGAAAAATGGCCGTTAATAAATTAGGTGTGACGGCTATTAATAAGCGAACGTTTTCCATCAAGTTGAGCAAGCCGGTGCCTTATATGAATTATGAGTTTACGAGCTTTTACCCACTCAATACGGCGGCAGTCCAGAAATACGGGTTTAAGTTAGGGAGTAACTCAGCGACGACGGTAGCAAACGGTGCCTACGTTATTAAGGGCTGGAAAGGCTCTAATGATAGTTGGTATTACGTTAAGAATAAGTACTACTGGAATGCCAAGAACGTTAAGATCAAGCGCATCAAAGTCACGGTCACTAAGGATGATAATACGGCGCAGAACCTCTTCAACGCCGGAACGGCCCAAGTGACCAACATTTCGGGGCAGTACGTGAAGAATAATGCCAATAATAGTCAAATGACGGTCACTAAAACTGGCCGGAATAATTACATTTATTTCAATAGTAAGAAGTCCGTAACTGCCAATGAGAATTTCCGGCACGCGCTAAGCCTGGTCATTAATCAAAAAACACTAGCAAAAGATGTCTTGCAAGACGGCTCGCAAGCCGCGACGAACATTGTTCCGAAAAACTACGCGAGTGATCCGACTACTGGTGAGGATTTTGTTAAGGAAGTTGGGAACTTATCACCGACTAATATCAAGCAAGCTAAGCAGTATTGGCAGAAGGCCCAAAAGGAACTCGGCAAGCAAAATGTGACTTTGAATTTTCTATGCGACGATACGGATACTGAGAAGAAACTCGCTGAATACGTCCAGGGCGTGGCCGAAAAGTATTTGAAAGGCGTGACGATCAAGATCGTTGCGGTTCCACACGCGACCCACGTATCACGTGATTTTACGGGGAACTTTGACCTCGTCACAGTCGGTTGGGGGCCGGATTATCCGGATGCCCAAAACTTTTTGGATGGGATGCAGAGCTCGAATAGCATCAACTTTACTCAGTGGAAAGATGCGAAGTACGATGCGTTGATGGCCAAGGTATCTAATACGGCGAAATACACGGCCGCGCAACGGTGGACTTATGAAAAGCAAGCTGATCGCCGGTTGATGAAACTCGATGCCGTGATTCCCACTTACCAAGCCTCTTCTGCATTTTTGGTCAGCAAGGATGTTGGTGGCTTGCAATGGGATGAATTTTCTGGAACGTCCAGTCAACTTCAATATGCTTATTGGAAATAAAAACTTGTCATGAAAGGTGGTGAGGCGTGGTGAATAGTCAGTTAGAGAACCAACAATGCAGTGATGAAAATGATGGTCCGTTACCGTTAATGAACGGTGTGCGACCTGCCAAAATGAAAGGAAGTCATTATTATGACCAAAACCAACTATATCAATGCCTCAATCTACAGTTCAGAAAAGCAAACTTTTATCGATAATCAATTCATGACTGTTGACGACGCAACCGGAAAAATCATCGCGGTCGGTACAGGAACCCCGGATACGATTGCTGAACAAACGACAGACATGCAAGGAAAGTATGTTATGCCGGGCATCATGAATGCCCATACACATATTACCAGTATTCCAACTTACTGGTGGCATGACGGCCAGGAAGACCGCCATCCGGAGTCACGTGAGTATAATACCATGTATGCGATTCACAATATGCAAGATATGGTAAACCATGGGGTAACCTATATTCGCAATGTTGGCGCCCAGTATGATATTGACGTTGCGATTTCAAAGATGCAACGAGAAGGAAAGATTGCGGGCCCTCGCGTGATGACATCTGGCCAGGCCTTTTCAATTACGGGTGGTCATGGTGCGGATGGCGGCCAAGAAGTCGATGGTGTGGATGCGGTCGTTCAAGGTGTTCGCCAGGCCCTTAAAATGGGCGTCGATAATATCAAGATGATGGTTACCGGTGGGGTACTTCGAAACGGCGAGACCCCAGATGATATTCAGTTTAATTTTGAAGAAGTTCAAGCAGCCGTTGCTGAGGCCCATCATAAAGGCAAGACGGTGGCGGCTCACGCGCAGGGGAATGCCGGGGTAAAAGAGGCGGTTCAAGCCGGCGTCGATACTGTCGAACACGCCTTTGATATTGATGATGAAACAATTGAGATGATGCGGCAACATGGCACTGTGATCGTACCAACGATGAACGCGATGTATGCTATTTATAAATATGGCGAGAAGACCGTTCCAGCATGGGCGCGTGAAAAGGTAATCGTCAACATCAAGAAGCATTTTGCAAGTATCACTAAAGCCGCGGCGGCTGGCATTCCCATCGCGATGGGGACGGATGCTGGAACGCCTTATAATGGCTTTGAGGATGAATCAGCATACGAAATGCAGCTCTATGTCGATAAGGCGGGCATGACTCCCGCACAAGCCATCGATACGGCCACAATCAACTGTGCCCGTGCGATGCATGTTGCGGATGAATACGGGACGATTTCTGCTGGTAAATTTGCAGATTTTATTGCAATGACCGCCAATCCAATCGAAGATATTCGGGTTATTCAGCAAGATAAGGATGTTTTCCAACATGGCATTCAAGTTCATCAAGCGGCTAAAACGGCCGGTGTTGATGAGCAAGTTCCTGTACGGCAGGTCGGGTAGTCCGTCTTATTGAGAATCAGGGCTAAGTGTGGGTAGTCTTGATTCGTCATATGACCAGTTAGTGTACTGACAGGTGAGCTGGTTCTGGCTTGAATTTGATAGTGGTTTGATTTAGTGGCCAATCAGTAGGTCAGATGCCGTGAATTAGTCGGCTAAAAATACTAGCATTATAAACCGATTTTCTAGTCATTACGGACGGGAAAATCGGTTTTATTGAGTTTAGAGCAGCTTTGATACGGCTCGCGAGTGGCAATTAGTAAATACGGCAAAGGGAGGCTGTGGGCCGCGTCTCTGAAACGCGCCATGAACAGGTTGGTTATTGACATAATAAGCACTAGATTTTGCTAGTCTGAGTTTTCAGGAGTAGTAGAACGGCCGAAGTCCTAATCGTTGTAAGGGTTCATTAAGTGTTCATACTCAGGTGTTCGCATGGCGAATGGTAATGCTATAATGAAAGCAGGATTTTTAACGAGGAGGATTCAAGCATGACAGTATTTGAAGGTAATACCGTCGCGGCCGCAATCGCGGCTGGTCTAAAACAACTGCACCGAACACGCGATCAAGTTGAAGTTGAAGTGATCGCTGAAGCAAAAAAAGGATTTCTGGGGCTAGGCAAACACCCCGCCCAAGTACGGCTAACGGTGGTGCCAGCCTCCGCAGCACCTGCAACGACGCCAACTTCCGCTACGGCGACAGCGCAACAGTCAGTAGCTACTGAATCAACGACAGCACCGACCATGCCGCGGCCTACCGTGCGGACACCAAAGTCAACGCCGACCAGACAAGCTAAAACTAGTCAGGCCACGACCAGTGCCACAAAACCAGCGACTAGCAAGGCGGAAGCAGTAGCTAAACCCGCTTCAATGGCGGTTACCACCGGCCCGGTTATCGCTGGTACCGACCAATCTAAACCAGTGACCACTAGTAAGACCAAATCAGCGACTGCTGACCAGAGTCAGACGCCGCGGACACCCGCTGAAATTGCAGCGCGCCAAGCAGCTAACGAGACCGCGGTGCGGGCGTTGTGCGATTACTTGCTTGCGGTGGTCAAAGAACTAGGTGTCACGGCGGATCTTGACGTCGACTTCGGCAACCGCTATGCGACATTGAATTTCGATACAACTAAGCAGGGTTTGCTGATTGGCAAACACGGTCGAACGATCAATGCACTGCAAGATTTGGCGCAAGTTTATATGAATCATCATGGCGCGTCACACGTTAACGTGGTGCTAGATGTGGATGATTATCGGGAGCGCCGGGCTGCGACACTTAAGCGGTTAGCCGAGAGTACGGCTCGAGAAGTGATTGCAACGGGCAAACAAGTTTTCTTGGACCCGATGCCATCGTTTGAACGGAAATTAATTCACGCTGAACTAGCGAATAATCACCATGTAACCACATTCTCAGAAGGCCGCGATCCGCACCGGGCCGTGGTTGTGGCGATTCGCAAATAGTTTATTCAAAGTAACGCAAACAGGCGTTTGACAAACTCCGGGTGAGCTATTATAGTAGGTGTTAATCATTCTTATCTTTTAGATAAAGTAGTCAAAGTGCTTTATCCACGCTTTAAGGTGGCGTGGACTAGGCGCTTTTTTTCTGCATTTTAGGACATATTATTAACTAATTGTAAGTAAATTTGGTATGGTATTAGGCGATGAAACGCTGACAAGAAAGGACATGATGGTATGCCAACGACCACAGAATTTGACACGATCGCGGCAATTTCAACGCCGCCTGGTGAGGGTGGTATTTCAATTATTCGGATTAGTGGGGACCAAACGTTTAACGTGGTGACCCAGATTTTTAAGGGTAAAGATCTCAGTCGAGTGCAATCACACACAATCAACTATGGACATATTGTTGATCCTGATACCCATCAGGAAGTCGACGAAGTCATGGCGACCGTAATGCGCGCGCCTAAAACCTATACGCGTGAAGACGTGGTTGAAATCAACTGTCACGGGGGACTCGTGGCAACTAATGAAATTTTACAATTGATCTTGAGTCACGGTGCGCGAATGGCGGAACCCGGTGAATTTACCAAGCGGGCATTCTTGAATGGTCGGCTGGACTTGTCACAGGCGGAAGCAGTTATGGATCTGATTCGTGCTAAGACGGATAAGTCCATGAAGGTCGCGTTAAACCAATTAGATGGTGATCTATCTAAGCTGATTCGACATTTACGGCAAGATATTTTGGACGTGTTAGCCCAAGTAGAGGTCAATATTGATTATCCAGAGTATGACGCGGTTGAAACAATGACCACCAAGATGCTGAAGGAGAAGGCTACCGAGGTCGCCCAAAGCATTAATCAACTGTTAGCGACGGCTAAGCAAGGTAAGGTCTTACGCGAAGGTTTGGCAACGGCGATCATTGGGCGTCCCAATGTCGGTAAATCTAGTCTGCTTAACCACCTTTTGCATGAAGACAAAGCTATTGTGACGGATGTTGCCGGGACGACCCGCGATGTGATCGAAGAATACGTCAATGTTCGTGGAGTGCCATTGAAACTCGTCGATACGGCAGGAATTCGGGACACTGAAGATAAGGTCGAAAAGATTGGGGTCGAGCGAAGTCGCAAAGCAATCGGGGCCGCCGATTTAGTCTTATTAGTGTTGGATAATAGCCAACCGTTGACGGCTGAAGACCGAGAGTTGTTGCAAGAGACTGACCAGTCAAAACGAATCGTTATCTTGAATAAGACTGATCTACCAGCCCGTCTTGATCAAGCTGAATTGGCGCAACTAGTCGATTTGAGTGACGTTTTAAGTATGTCAGTCTTGGAACAAAGTGGCGTCACGCAACTTGAACAACGGATTGCCAAGATGTTCTTCAATGAAGGTATCGAAAGTAGTCAAAATAACGTGATGGTGACCAATGCGCGTCACATCGGTTTGTTGAATCAAGCCAAACAAGCGTTGCAAGATGTTCAAACGGGACTTGCGGCTGGTATGCCAGTTGATTTGGTTCAAATCGATATGACCCGTTGCTGGGAATTTCTCGGTCAAATTACCGGGGATAGCTATGAAGATGAATTATTAGACCAGCTATTTAGTCAGTTCTGTCTGGGTAAGTAGTGGTAGGAGGAAATT
Organism: Lactiplantibacillus sp. ME-2; assembly: GCF_022549155.1. Taxonomy (NCBI): domain Bacteria; kingdom Bacillati; phylum Bacillota; class Bacilli; order Lactobacillales; family Lactobacillaceae; genus Lactiplantibacillus; species Lactiplantibacillus sp. ME-2. Next base: position 3,662 of record NZ_JAKZEQ010000026.1, on the reverse strand, counting down.
GGAATGACAGAAGTAAAGCAGTACCCAGGCCGCGACTATGATGTTATCGTCGTTGGTGCTGGTCATGCCGGTTCTGAAGCAGCATTGGCCGCTGCCCGAATGGGTAACCGGACACTCTTAATGACGATCAACCTAGACATGGTGGCCTTTATGCCATGTAATCCATCGGTTGGTGGTCCGGCTAAAGGAATTGTCGTCCGTGAGATTGATGCTTTGGGCGGTGAAATGGGCCGTAACATTGATAAGACTTACGTTCAGATGCGGATGCTTAATACGGGTAAAGGCCCAGCTGTTCGAGCTTTACGGGCTCAAGCTGATAAGCATGCTTACCATGCGGAAATGAAACACACGATTGAACGGGAACCTAATCTGACGTTACGGCAAGGAATTGTCGATGGCTTAATTGTTGAAGATGGGGTCTGCAAGGGCGTTATCACGAATACGGGAGCGCGCTATAGTGCCAAGAGTGTCGTTTTGACGACTGGGACGGCGGCTCGTGGCAAGATTATCATTGGTGAACTAATGTATTCTTCGGGTCCAAATAATTCGCAACCAGCGATGAAGTTATCTGGTGATCTGGAACGACTTGGATTTAACTTGGAACGGTTTAAGACCGGTACACCACCACGAGTCGATGGTAATACGATCGACTACAGTGTTACGGAAGAACAACCTGGTGATCCTGAACCACATCATTTTAGTTTTGAAACGAAGGATGCTGACTACATTGATCTAAAGCATCAATTATCTTGCTGGTTAACTTATACGAATGAGACGACTCATAAGATCATTCGTGAAAATCTTGATCGAGCACCAATGTTTACAGGCGTGATTGAAGGGGTCGGACCACGGTACTGCCCATCGATCGAAGATAAGATCGTGCGATTCGCTGATAAGAAGCGGCACCAATTATTCTTGGAACCAGAAGGCCGTAATACGGATGAATGGTATGTTCAGGGCCTTTCAACGTCGATGCCGGAAGAAGTTCAACAGCGGATTTTACATTCCATTAAGGGTCTTGAAGACGCTGAAATGATGCGCCCAGGTTATGCCATCGAATACGACGTGGTGGCGCCTTACCAGTTAAAGGCAACCTTGGAAACAAAGTTGGTCAAGAATCTCTATACTGCTGGTCAAACGAATGGGACTTCTGGGTATGAAGAAGCCGCTGGGCAAGGATTAATTGCCGGTATCAACGCTGGTTTGCGTGCCCTTGATCGTGGCCAATTCACTTTGAAGCGTAGTGATGCTTATATTGGAGTCATGATTGATGACTTAGTTACTAAGGGCACCAATGAACCCTATCGGTTACTAACGAGTCGGGCTGAATACCGGTTGATCTTACGGCATGATAATGCTGATTTGCGGTTAACGGATAAGGGCCGCGAGTTAGGATTGATTGATGATGAACGGTATGCGGCATTTGAGGCGAAACGCCAAGCAATTAAGAATGAACTTGACCGTTTAGGCAAAATCAGAATCAAGCCTAATGATGAGGTCAATGCTTTCTTACGTGCTCATAATTCTGGTGAGCTTAAGGATGGTGTGTTGGCGGCAGATTTCTTAAAGCGGCCAGAAGTACAATATGCTGATTTAATGAAATTTATCCCGGCAGCACCCGAACTACTAGAACGGCATATTATTGAGCAAGTTGAAATTCAGATCAAGTATGCCGGTTATATTCAAAAAGCAGAGGAACGTGTTGATCGGTTGAAAAAGATGGAAGCTAAAAAGATTCCGGATCGGATCGATTATGATGCGATCGACGGATTAGCGACTGAGGCTCATCAGAAGCTAAAGAAGATTCAGCCGACAACGATTGCACAAGCTTCACGGATCAGTGGAGTTAATCCCGCGGATATTGCAATTCTGAGTGTTTATATTCAACAGGGGCGAATCGCTAAAGTTCAATAATCATCAGTAGTAGGTTATGACTGGTGTGTTCAGTTGATATTAACGAATGATGAAAGAAAAAATTAATATTTTTAACGATAAAGCACAATTCCAACTTGGAATTGTGCTTTTTTAGTGAGCTTACTTTTTAATTAGTACACGTTTCATTAAAAAAACAACAACACTTTAATTAATGATGACTAAATTAAATTAAGGTATTATACTTCAGAACTAGTAAACATTGTTTACAGTGTTTACAAAATAAAGGGGGAGTTATTGTTGGTAAGAGTTAGTAAGTTAGTCAGTGGTATTTTAGTGGCAAGTAGTTTATTAGTGAGTTCGGGTGTCATCGCTCAGGCAGATACGCCCGCTGCTCCCAACGCAGATAGTACGGCCAATACGACTGGTACGACTGATATTCAGGCGATGTTTAAAGGTAATAGTAGTCCGGTATCACCAGTTAATCCGGATAATCCCAATAAGCCTGATAATAGCGGTGATAGTGGTAACGGTGCTAAAGCCGGTGGCGGCTTATCGCTGATCTACGTTTCTAATAAATTAGATTTTGGAAGCCATGAGATCGATGTTTTAAATCCAGAAACGTACACTGCCGCAGAAACTGATTCGGATTTATCAGGTTTATGGAACAAAAAAGCAGTCACAGAAGTATCTGATGTCCGAGGAAGTAATGCTGGTTGGACACTGGCCGTTGCCGGGAGTAGTTTGACTGGTACAGACGGTTCTGTAATGAAAGGGGCAACGCTTCAGCTACCAAAAGGTACGGTAACTAATTCTGGTGCAACTAATAATGGCGTGCAGTCCACTGAGGCTCTTAACGTGTTAGATGGTAATTCGGCGACAGTATTATCGGCAGCGAAAGATCATGGTGCTGGTGTAACTGTTGATCAAATTGATCCAAGTAATGTTAAGTTAACGGTGCCGGCAAACACGGCTAAAGCGCAGGGGTACCAAACAACTTTGAACTGGAGTTTGAGTGATACACCAGCAAGTTAGTTAGAATATAACCAAGAGGGGAAGCTAAAGCAGATGGCGATGGCTAACGGTTATTATGGATAAAGTAATCGTTGATGTAATCGCGAGCAGTGGCTTCCCTTTTATTAAATGATAGTTTTAAAAGATGCGTCATAATATGGGGTGTGTTGAGATTGAAAGTGGTTATCCAATTCATAAGACTAATGGGTGTGAGTCTTGGATTTAGTATTTTAATCGGACAGACAGGAGTGTCGGCTAATCGGCAACAATCGGTCCACAACAACAATGTCGGTTTTAGTGTTGCCGCTGAGATACCAAAAAATCAGATTCATAAACAAAATTCTTTTTTTGATTTGAAAATGGCAAGCGGTCAACAGCAGACGTTACGGACAGACATTTACAATGTCACTAATAAGGATATTAAGGTTCGAACGGCTATTCATACCGCGTATACGAATACTAATGGGACGATTGAATATATTAATCCGGCCAAATCGTACGATCAGTCGTTAAAATACCGAGTCAGTGATTTAGCCACAATTCAGGGTGAGCGGACAATAACGATTCCGGCTGAAGGCTCCAAAACGGTCGCAATCAAGGTGAAGTTACCTAAGCAGCCAGTAAATGGCGTCTTGTTGGGTGGATGGTATTTTAAACGGGTTGATGACAAGGTAACAGGAGTAACGGAGAAAAGTATCAACGTTAAGAATGAGTATTCGTACGCGCGTTTTATAATTAAGTTAGCCACCCAGCCAAAATGGTAAAAAAAAGACACC
>NZ_JAKZEQ010000025.1:0-53536 GCF_022549155.1 Lactiplantibacillus sp. ME-2 | reverse complement strand
CCGTGGCTAACTTATGCTTCAGTGTCACGGTATAAGTTTTGGCAAAATTATCGACATCGAACAGCATCCCCGATACGGGATAATTATCACGTACCAGTTCATAACCGTTTTTAACATAACCTGCAATGGTTTCAGCGGTCCGATAATTGGATTGTGTCCGATAGCCACCAGTCAAATTGGCCGTAGCGATCGTTTTCCCCGTCGTGACATCCACATAAGTGACCGTTGCTTTTTCAGGTTTGGCCGCATAGGTGACGACCACCTGTGTGTCTGAATCTGTATTAGCAACTGAATCACGACCAGCAACCTGTGTTTTATCAGCTGTATAGCCAATAATAACGGGTGACGTCACGGTGGTATAACGACCAGTAGCTGAAGTCCCATCCAGCCAATCAGTATAAACTACGGTAGGCTCAACTTCATCAATCGTGGCATCCCGATTAAACGTAATCAGTTGAACGCTGTCAGTGCCAGCCGAAGCCCCATTTTGATACCGATACTTAATCGTTTGACTAACTTGTTTCGTCAGATCTTGAGCGGTCGTTCCTACTGGATATTTCGGTCCGTCTGGATTGTCTGGATCAATTGGTTGGCCCGGCGTACCCGGATTCTCTGGTGTAACCGTGGCTAACTTATGCTTCAGTGTCACGGTATAAGTTTTGGCAAAATTATCGACGTCGAACACCGCCCCTGAAGTGGGATAGTTATCACGTACGAGTTGATAGCCATTCTTGACATAGCTCGCAATCGTTTCAGCCGTCCGGTAACTGGACGTAGTCTGATAGTCACCAGTCAAGCTTTTTATAGCGAGCGTTTTACCCGTAGTGACGTCTACATACGTGACCGTGGCGTTCTCTGGCTTAGCCTGATACGTGACCACGATGTTCGTGTCAGCATCCGCATTGTGCACCTCGTCATTACCCGCAATACGCGTTGAATCAGCAACATAGCCTTTAATTTCCGGTGAATCGACTGGCATGTAACGACCAGTCGTTGCCGTACCAGTCAACCAATCGGTATAAGTTAGCTTATTGTTAACCTCATCGACCGTCACGCTGCGCTTGAAAGTGATTGTTTGCGTATTAGCGTCGGCAGCAGTACTTTTATCCTGATACTGATAGTGAATGGTTTGATCAACTTGCTTAATCAAGTCTTGCACAGCCGTACCCGCTGGATATGTGGGTCCGTTTGGATTATCAGGGTCGATCGGCTCGCCTGGCGTACCCGGGTTCTCTGGGGTGAGCGGCAGGAGTTTATGTTGCAATTTGACAGTATAAGCCTGAGTACTTCCGTCTTTATCAAACACAGCACCGGATGTTGGATAATCATCACTGACCAGTTCATAGCCCATATTAAGGTACTGAGCGATTCGATCTGCTGTCCGATAATTCGAGACGGTCTGATAATCACCAGTTATCGGATCTGTCGTCAGCACCGCTCCCGTTGTCGTATCTTCATAGGTCACCGTGGCTTTTTCAGGATTAGCCTGATAATAAACTTGTACATCTGGACTGAGATCCGTCCCACTCACCGTATCACGACCCGCAACACTGGTTGGGTCAGCCGTATAACCAGTAATCGAAGGTGAATCAACAGCCTCAAAACGACCAGTCATGGTCCCATCATCAGTCAACCAATCCGTGTAGACGACTGTGCCATTAACTTCATCCACCGTGACGTTACGACTAAAATTAACCGCTTGAACATTGTTCGGTTTAGCAGTGCGACCATCCTTGTATAAATACTGAATGGTTTGACTGACTTGCTCAGTTAAATCCTCAAAGTCAGTCCCCACTGGATATGTGGGTCCGTTTGGATTATCGGGGTCGATCGGCTCGCCTGGCGTACCCGGATTATCTGGCGTGCGTGTTACAAATTTATGAACAAGTGTAACCTGGTACTTTTGAACACTGCCGTCATGGTCATAGATCACCCCGGCTGTTGGATAGTCATCACGGTACAATTGATAGCCCGCATTCTCATATGCGGCAATCGTATCAGCTGTCCGATACGCATCCGTTGTCCCGTACGCTCCTTGTAAGGGTTCCGTCTTAATAACCTTGTTATCAGTTTGGTCAAAATACGCTACGATCGCCGTTTCAGTCTTGGCCAAATAACGATACGTCACGGTACCGCCCTGATCAGTTAACGTGCCATTATAGGCTAGTCCAGTATTGGGTGCTAACACATAGCCCGTCTTGGGTTTGGCTGCCGTCGTGTAGGTCAAATAGTCCGTGGCCGTTGCGTCCGTAGCATGTGTCGCCGTACCAGTTTCCGAAGCATCTACCTGAGTCTCACCATTAGCATCTACATGTTCGTAGAGGTACTTAACCGCAATATCACCAATTGTCAAGGTGCCAGGAATGACTGAAATGGTATAGTTTTTATTCACCGAATCATCAGCATCAGGAGTGGCCGTAATTGTCTTAGTTCCAACCGCACTCATGCCGTTGGTCACACGATACTTTAAGGTCTCACCATTAACTGTCCCAGTAACCACCGCCGCCAAATTCTTTTGCGTCCCATCCGACCAATAAATCTTGTTGGGAATCGTAATTGTTGCTTTGGCTGGATCAATTGTCAGCGTTCCATTGACATACGAAATTTTATAATTACTGGTATCGGCTGCCGTAGTCCCAGTCATTGCATAAGTGCCGACCGTAGTATAAGTCGTCGCACCACTGCCATCTGCTGCAACTGCGGTAAATGCTAACTGACCATAATTGGTCCCGCTAGTAACAGTGGCAGTCGTGCCATGTGATCGGCCGTCATAAACTGCATTATCATCCTTGACCGTGACTGTCAGATCTGCTGGCGTGATCACCAACGTCCCATCCGTCGTGGTAACGGTATAGTTTTTAGCCAAAATCGCCGCTTGCGTGGGATCCGCTAACGCGTATGTCAGGTCGTCATAGGTACCGACGTTCGTGTCAGTCGTCGTGGTAAAGTCAAAATGATCATACACGGTTCCAGTCGTTACGGATGTCCCCTGAGGCTTGCCATTATAGGTCACTGTACCACTAGCTATCTTTAACTCGAGACCAGCAGCCTGCACCGCACCAGTCGTGGTGAAAACGGCCGCATCATCCAGAATATAATTCGACCCCAGCGCAGCTTGAACTGCCTTCCGACCAGCGTCATTAAGGGTGATTGCATATTTGCCAGTGTCCGCACCGGTCAAGTTAGTTTCGGTGCCTTGATACGTATAAGTAAAATCTGCCAACGTTAAAACACGTTGACCGACCTTGCCGGCTACGCCTGGTTTAGCATCGCCGATTTCGCCGTTACTAATTTGAAGGATATTTTGCTTTGTTGCATTTTTAACGGTGACTACCGGCAACATTGTCAATGATCCCGTATACAACTGTGAAGGCCGAAGTATAATTAGCCCATTCTTACCAGTGGTGGCTGTGATTTTTACAGGGACAATGTTAATTGTAAAGGTATAATCGGAGGCCCCAGTCGAAAAGGTTGGGACAAAGTCATCCAAATCACTGGTCGAGGTATCGTAAGCATTATAGTCTTGCATAACCCGGCTCATCCCAGCTTTACCCGCTGCATTGATCGTCACTGAGTAACTACCAATTTGGTCGAGCGTTGAAAAGTCCGTATCTCCGGAATATTTCGTGACCTGCCCATGTTCATCCGTATACACAACATCAACGTAATCATTGACATCAGCAGAGTCCAGAAAAAGTGCATATAGCAAATTGACCTTGTTGCCGTTTACATCTTCTAAGTAATTGCCCGCTGCATCTTGAATGTAGTAGGCGACGTCGTTAGCCGGCGTCTCATCTGGAGAACTAATATGAGATTCTAGATCCGCCAGCGACGCCTCGCCATAGTCCATCGACACGGTCCCCGTAGTTACTAACGATACGGTCGGCTTCGTTTCAGCTTCACTGGTGATAGCTGAAACCGCCTGTACTGTAGACTTAGTGACCGGCGTGTTTGCTGACCTGCTCGCTAGCGCACCCGTCAATGGGAGTGCCCGACTTGTCACTGCAGTCGTAATGGTCGGTGCTTCAGCAGTAGGTATGCTGGCTGTTTTCCCAGTTTCCGTACGCGTTTGGCTAGCTGTCGTAGCATCAGTGAGATCATTTGCCACTGATGAACTTGTCGTCTCAGTGTTTAGCACATCTGTGTCAGCACTCGTAGTAGCCGTTTTAGTTGCGGATGCTGATGTGGCTTCCTTGTCAGTAGATTTACTGGTGACACTTGGTGCACTAGCACTTGCGCCATCAGTACTTGATATACTAGCACTTGAGTCAGCGCGACTTGAAGCAGTACCGACTTCGGCAGCTGGCTTCGTAGCTGCTGTCGACTGACGATTACTGGAAGCTGATGTTGCCCCAGTTGAATCAGTAGCAGCTTTTGCATCCTGAGTCGCGGTCTTAGTAGCTGTCGCCGTACTAGCTGATTTTAGTACGACGGCATTGCTCGGTTCTGCCATGTCGGAACTAACGCTAGCGCTATTGTCGGCCGTGTCAACCCCCGTACCCGTTGCGGCTTTCACTTGTTCAACTTGGCTAAAAGTCAAACCGATGCCAACTGAAAATACTGTGATACTAGCAGCCACCCAGCGCCGCCCCGATTTATAAAGCTTATAATGAGACTTACTTTCCAATCCCAACCTATTTAAACGATTCCGCATAATTCTGCCTCCAAAGTTCAACCGTACCTGGAGCAATCAAGTTATTTAGCTGAGTAATATTTGGTGCGTTTCGTACCGTGCCGAAACGATTGTGTTAATCATCAAACCATCACCTAATTGACCCCTTCAATCATTAGTATACGTTCAAATAAGTTGAAATAACAAGTGCATAACAAAAAATAGACGAAATTATTTTTGAGATTATTTAATTGTAGTATCAGTTCACGCTATAACACTGCATTAAAATACTGATATAACCAACATATTGACACACTTATTTTGAATCTGGCTCATCCGCATCCCAGTTCGGTACTTATCAAACAATGTATAGCATTTGTTCTACGGCTGAAATCGTTTACCAGCTATTTAGCAGCACCAAACAATTTTTATCGCCCGCCAACCACATCACCTAATATTGTTAAGACGCGCAGATCATGAACTGTTTTTCCACACCAAAAAGCCCCTCTGAATGGGTTTCATTCAAAGGGGCACGGACATGCCGCACGATGTTCTCATTTAAGCTGTTATCAATACACTTCCGATGACGCCCGGCCGCTTACGTTCAAAAACCATCGTCAGCCGACTGGAGACGGTCTGGTTTCGCTAGTAACTTCATCACTGACACACCCTAATCTAAATAGGTACTATGCATCCCAATATAGCCTAAATTCGTTCCCATTGGTTTGGCCGCGACTAATATTGGATAAATCTGATCATAAAAGTTTGAAGCAGCCTTCGAGAGGCCCTTGTTGCGTAGCGCCTCCATTTGAAAACTGACCACTAATTTATTTAACACAGCAATTGAATAGCGATGATGCTCCAAATCGGCTTTGGCCATCAACCCGATCTTACGTTCACGGTCGGTAAGATTAGGGTCGAGAACGAAGTCAACCAATTGACTCAATAACGCCTGTTCATCGACCTGATGTTTCCCCGTACGTCCAAACATCGGCTTTCACCTAACTCTCTTTTATTTTATCGTGCTCGCTTTGAGCAATCTCCCGTTTAGTTAACCCGGCCGCCAGCTTAGCACTAGTTATACACGTCAGGTACGCGACAACCCTGTTCAAATAAATCAGTTTAGTCTGATATCAAGTGATTCATATTCAGCTAATTGACGCATCCCAAGAAGCATTGCGTACTCGTATTACTATCATAATACTTCAAATTAGGAATTACGAGCTATCTCGTAAGATTGTTAAATTATAAATCCAAGCACAGCATGCTCACATTGTGAACCGACCTAAATTGGTCGATGATTTGACGATTGAGCGTGTCACTAACTTCGCCAATAAAAAAAGCTAGCTAATCATTAAAAATGATTAACTAGCTTTCCATCATCAGCTCAGCCTAAGCTGCAACCGATGACTGTTGACGTTGTGATTTAGCCACGACGACGTTCTGGGATCCGAGCAGCCTTACCATGTAAGTTACGTAAGTAGTATAACTTGGCACGACGTACACGACCTTGACGAACGACATCAATTGCGGCAACGCGTGGTGTGTGTAATGGGAATGTCCGTTCCACACCAACACCGTTACTGATCTTACGAACAGTATAAGTTTCGCTGATACCGGAACCATGGCGCTTGATAACAACACCTTCAAATAATTGGATCCGTTCGCGAGTACCTTCAACAACTCGTGCATGAACACGAACTGTGTCTCCAGCACGAAAATCAGGGATGTCCGTACGAAGTTGTTCATTGGTGATCTTTTCGATCAATTGGTTTTGACGCATAATGTATTTCTTCCTTTCGCCGACATTCGTGACAACCTGGTCAGCGGAACATCGTTAATGGGCACAATAGCCAATAAACAGAATACCATATTCGAGGGTGGGCACGCAAGTTTTTTTGAACTCTTCACGACTAACTTGTCCTAATTAACGGCATAGCCTACACTTCCGACTCATCCGCCTTGATATCTGCTAACATCTGTTTAGCTTTTCCTGACAATGATAGCCCCGTCAACATGTCCGGGCGCCGTTTATAGGTCCGTTTCAGTGCCTGTTCTAAGCGCCAATCATCAATTTTTCCATGATCACCACTCAGTAAGATATCTGGTACCTTCATACCACGAAAATCAGCAGGACGCGTATATTGTGGGTATTCCAGGAGACCGCTCGAAAAAGAATCCCCCGGAGCCGATTCCGAATTACCAAGCACACCTGGTAAGAGCCGCACCGTCGCATCAATCATGACCATTGCACCCAGTTCACCACCAGTTAAAACGTAATCACCTAGCGAGACTTCATCGGTGACTAATGACCGAATCCGCTCATCATAACCCTCATAGTGGCCGCAAATAAAGGTCAAATGTTCTTCCTGAGCAAAGTCTTCAGCAACGTGTTGATTGAACTGGACTCCCGCCGGATCCAATAAGATCACGCGACCGGGTGCCGGGTGTTTTTCCTGAACGCTGGCCAAAGCATCAAAAATCGGTTGTGGTTGGAGTAACATGCCCGCACCACCACCATACGGATAATCATCCACATGGTTATGCTTGTCGGTCGTAAAATCCCGAAAATTAGTGACATCAACATTGATGACGTCATTTTCAATGGCATTGCCAATCATCGACTCATGAAGCGGCCCCGCAAACATCTCTGGAAACAGGCTTAAAATATCGATTTGCATTAATCAATCAGCCCTTCCATTAGTTCAACAGTCACCACGCCCGCATCCAAGTCAACATCTTTAATGACCTGGGGAATCTTAGGTAGTAAGACGTCAGACTGACCATGATCCCGTTTGACCACCCAAACATCATTCGCACCAGGTGACAGAATCTCTTTAATAGTCCCTAAAGGCTCGTCAGCGGTCGTCACAACTTGTAGGCCGACAATCTGGTGATAGTAGTACTCACCCGCTGGCAAGGCATGTAATGCTTCAGCAGGAACTTTGATCGTCCACCCCTTATAGCGCTCCACATCATTGATGTTATCGAGCCCTTCAAAGGTAAGAAAGTACAGCCCCTTTTGCTCACGGGCCTTCGCGATTTTGACAGTAATCCCGCCAGTCGTTTCATCTGGGGTTTTAAATAAACTCAATTGTTGCCCTACTTTAAAGCGTTCTTCTGGAAAATCAGTCACGACAACGACTTTCACTTCACCACGAATGCCGTGGGTGTTAACTAGGGTGCCAACACGATAGTAATCCATTAGCTTCCTCCTCTTAATTAGCTTGATTGTTATTCGTTTTAAATGTCATCAACATGTTACAACTAATCTACTCAACGACGGTCATCGAGATACTTTGACTCGTCCTCAAAAACCGGAACAAGATATAAAAAAACTCTTAAACAAAACATCACTGCTTCGCTCAAGAGTTTTTTTGTTGTCCGTCTTCGATCGTAAGCCGGACACGTTTAGGTCCTGAAACTCGGACACTATACACAATTGTCCGAATTGCCGAAGCAACCCGTCCCTGCCGACCAATGACCCGGCCGATATCTTCAGGATTAACCGTTAAGTTGTATTCAAGATAACGCGTGGTTTCCTTAAAATCAACTTTAATATCGTCTGGATATTGAACTAACGGGGTGACAACCGTGGTGATTAAAGCTTTAATATCTGCCATGATCTATTACCGCTTTATTATTTAGTGAACTTAGCTTCGTGGTACTTCTTCATGATACCGGCCTTAGATAAGATATTCTTAACCGTATCTGAAGGTTGGGCACCATTGTTCAACCAACCGAGGATATCTTCCTCTTCAAGTTTAACTTGGGCTGGTTCTGTAAGTGGGTTGTATGTGCCGACTTGGGCGATAAAACGACCATCACGTGGTGAACGTGAATCTGCGACAACAATCCGGTAAAATGGATTTTTCTTAGAACCCATCCGCTTTAGACGAATCTTGACTGACATTTAAACACCTCCCGAATTCTTTAACAGGTAATAATATACCAGTAAATCAATAGCTTGTAAAGGACTTTTTCTTGACAGGCTAAAAAAACTTATAAATTAGCGTTTGCGACGCCGCATTGCTTTGGCTAAGCGCTTTTGTTTTTTCTTCTTAGTTTGACGAACCATTCGCTTCATGGCCATTTGTTGCATCTTACCACCGATACCGCCACCGCCATTGGCACCACCCATGAGACCTTCCATACCAGCAAAGTTCCCTTTGGACATTTGATTCATCATCTTTTTGGTCTGGTTGAATTGCTTGATCATCCGGTTGACTTCATGAATTGGCCGCCCGGAACCAGCCGCAATCCGTCGACGCCGAGATGGGTTCAACAAATCCGGATCTGCTTTTTCGGCATTGGTCATCGAATAAACGATTGCCCGGATATGGGCAATGTCTTTCGGGTCCATGTTGATATTTTTCATCGCTGGATTGTTAGCCATGCCGGGAATCATCTTCATGATATCTTCCATGTTCCCCATCTTGTCAACTTGGTCTAATTGGTCGATAAAGTCATTGAAGTCAAAAGTGTTTTCCTGAATCTTCAGGTTCATTTCTTCGGCTTGTTTTTCGTCATATTGCTGTTGCGCCTTTTCAATCAGCGTCAGCATATCACCCATGCCAAGAATCCGATCCGCCATCCGGTCTGGATGGAAGACATCAAGATCAGTCATCTTTTCGCCTTGACCGACAAACTTGATTGGCTTACCAGTGACGGCCCGAATTGATAGTGCAGCCCCACCACGAGTATCACCATCTAACTTCGTCAAGACGACCCCGGTCACATCCAGCTTATCGTTAAAGCCCTCCGCCGTATTAACGGCGTTTTGACCAGTCATCGCATCGATCACTAACAAAATTTCGTCAGGATGAACGAGATCTTTAATATTGGCCAACTCGTTCATCAACTGCTCATCGATTTGTAATCGACCAGCCGTATCAATAAACACGTAATCATTGTGGTTTTCTTTCGCCTGTGCCATCCCTTGACGCACAATCTCAACGGGATCGACATCGGTTCCTAGTTGGAAGACTGGAACGTCGATTTGGCGACCAACTTGTTGCAATTGTTCAATCGCGGCTGGCCGGTAAACGTCGGCCGCAATCATTAATGGTCGGGCATCCTGTTCGTTCTTTAATTTGAGGGCTAATTTTCCGACCGTCGTCGTTTTCCCGGCCCCTTGGAGCCCAGCCATCATGATGACCGTTGGAATCTTCGGCGATTTGTTCAGTGGAACTGCCTTTTCACCCATTGTTTTCGTTAATTCTTCATCAACGATTTTAACGATTTGTTGGGCTGGATTTAAACCTTCCAGCACCTTTGCGCCGAGCGCACGTTCGCGAACCGTTTTAACAAAATCCTTGACCACCGTAAAGTTAACGTCGGCTTCAAGTAATGCTAACCGAATTTCACGCATGGTTGCTCGAAGATCACTTTCCGAAATCTTCCCCTTGCGCCGTAAATTGGTCATTGCTTTTTGTAAACGTTCCGTTAGGCCTTCAAATGCCATTAGTGTCACCTAACCTTTATTATTATTCTGAGTCAGCTTCCAAGTTGACTAGTTGTTGAATCATCTTAATTAACTGGGTATCCCCATGGTAATTTTGCTTAATATAGTCAGAGATCGCGTCAACTTCGTGATTACGTTCCACAAAGTCGTGGTAGAGATGCAGCTTAGCCTCATAACCTTCTAAAATCTTTTCGGTCCGCTTGATGTTATCATAGACGGCCTGGCGCGAAACTGAGAACTCCGCTGCAATCTCGCCTAAGGAATAGTCATCAGCGTAGTACAGTTGAATATAGGCTTTTTGCTTATTCGTTAATAACGGTTCATAAAACTCGAATAACGAATTGATTCGATAATTTTTTTCAATTTCCATGTGGGGACTCCTCACGCTTATCATACAGACTACACACTAAATAAGAGTACCGATTTTATCGCCATTCGTCAACTATCAGTCGCTATTTGTGGTAAAAATAAATGGTAATCGTCCTCGTGCTGAGAACAATTACCATTTCGTTAACTGGCTTTCAATTTAAGACCATCATCAACTGATTTAACCCGTGATAATATCTTTAAATAACCCGTAGACAAAGTCATTGGCATTGAATGGTCGTAAATCAGTCACCTTTTCACCTAAACCAACGTACTTTACAGCAAGATGCAATTCATTACGAATAGCTAAGACGATCCCACCACGTGCCGTACCATCAAGTTTAGTTAACACAATCCCACTGACATCCGTCGACTGTTTAAACAATTTGGCTTGGTTCAGCGCGTTTTGCCCAGTCGTGGCATCCAGCACCAGTAAGACCTCGTGTGGTGCATCAGGGATTTCACGGGTGATGACCCGCTTGATCTTTTCCAATTCATTCATCAAGTTGACTTTGTTTTGAAGCCGACCAGCAGTGTCCACAAAGAGCACGTCATAATCTTCGGCCTTAGCCTTCTTAACCGCGTCAAAGCAAACGGCCGCTGGATCACTTTTTTCGGCCTTAGCGACCACGTCAACCCCGTCTCGTTGCCCCCAGACTTGCAACTGCTGGATTGCACCAGCTCTAAACGTATCACAAGCCGCCAACAAGACCTTCTTGCCTTGCTGCTTGTACATGTTCGCCATCTTACCGATTGTAGTGGTCTTACCAGCACCATTGACCCCGACAAATAAAATAACGGTTGGACCACTCTTAGCCATGTGAATCGAGTTATCCTCGCCTTCACCAGCTTCACCGTACATATCAACGAGCTTTTCGACGATGACGCTTGAGATTTCTTTCTTGCTCTTCGCGTTCTTTAATTTAACTTCGTCACGTAGCTCGTCACTAATTCGCATCGCGGTCTCATAACCCACATCAGATTCAATCAGCGTATCTTCCAAATCATCGAAGAACGCTTCGTCGACATGGCGGAAATTAGCCAAGAAGGCATTGATACGATCACCAAACGTTTTCCGCGACTTTTTCAGTCCTTCATCATAACGTTCTGCCTCAGTTGGCTCCGGCTCAGCCGATTCCGAATCAGCCGCCGCATTAACAGTCGGTGCGGCGGATTCAGTCGCAGTCGTCGCTGATGACTTGACTGCTGGCGCCGTACTGGCTACTGATTCTGACATAGCATTGCCTTCAACTACCGCATCAGACTTAGTCGCTAACGCCACGTCGCTCGCGGCCGCTTGACTAACTTGTGCCGCACTCGCACTTAATGCAGCTAGTGACTGGGCAACCATTGCACTGGCTGTGAGTGGCGCTTCCGACACCGTCGCCGATTGCAGTGATGCTTGTGAACCAGACTGTGCACTCACTGCCGCCGTGCTATCGGCCGGGGCTTCACTAGTAGCTGCCGATTTTACTGTCGCTGGTTCGTCCGCAGTGCTTGTCGCTTCGCTTACGGCTGTACTGGACACCGGTGTCGCAGTTGATTCAGTTGTTGCGCCCTCCGAGCGAGCTGGCTGTTGTGACGAAGGGGCCCGGTCGTCACTGACCGGTGCGTTAGCTTGACTTGTCGTTGCTGGCGCTTCACTGGCAGCTGACGTTGTTTGAGCGTCATCTGATTCTGGTAAACTAAACGCTTTTTTTAACCGACTAAATAGTCCCATCTTCAACACTTCCTTTAATTATTTTTGTTCATCTTTTAAATCTGCCAAGGAGACTGAGACCATCTTGGAGACACCTGACTCTTCCATGGTTACCCCATAAAGTACGTCAGCGTGCATCATTGTTCCTTTTCGATGAGTAATGATCACAAACTGCGTTCCCGTTTGAAAATCATTCAAATACTGACTGAACCGATCCACGTTGGCATCGTCTAACGCAGCTTCGGCTTCATCTAAGATACTGAATGGCACGGGGCGCACTGCTAAAATGGCAAATAATAACGTAATAGCCGTTAACGCCCGTTCCCCACCAGAAAGTAAGCTTAATCGCTGAAATTTTTTGCCCGGTGGCTGGGCCATGATATCAACCCCACTGGTCAATAAATGTTCTGGGTCGGTCAAGATCAATTCAGCCTTACCGCCGCCAAACATCTGTTCAAAAATCGTACTAAATTCGCTAGCGACTTGATCAAATGCCGTTTTAAAGCGGGTGGCAACGGTCGTATCCAAATCAGCCATTGTTTGCAGTAAGTGTTCCTTGGCTTCAGTTAAATCGGAAGCTTGGTTATTGAGAAAGTCAAAGCGTTCCTTGACCCGCTCGAATTCGTCAATCGCGCCGAGGTTTACCGTTCCAATCTCATCCAAGCCCCGTTTAAGCAGTTTCAACTGTTCTGTAATCGCAGGTAACGCTAAGTCACTGACGTCAGCTTGTGCTGCGGCAACTGTCAACTGGTACTTTTCAGCCAGATCAGCCGTGGCGTGGTCGACTTCGCCAGTCAATTTTGTTTGGCTTAATTCCAAGCGACGGTAATCATCCGTTGCGGCCGCTGCGAGTTGTTGCAACCGAACTTGCTGGGTCGATAATTCTTCAACCTGATCATTAAGCGTTGCTAGCTGTTGTTCACACGTTTTCCGTTGTTCTTCAACCGCAGCCTGTTTAGCCTTAGCTGTTTTCAAGACCGTATCGCGTTCTGCGACCGACATTTGCTGGCTCGCTAACGTTGTTTTAATTGCTGTTAAATCCGCTTGAATTTGCTTTTTCGTCTCTTCATTTTGCGCCAAGGTCGCCTGACATTGTTCTAATTGTCGTTGCGTTTGTTTCACGTGTTCCTGCAACGTAATCAGTTGTTCACGCTGGGCTTGTAATTTCGTCGTTTGAGTCTGTTGATAACTTTCGTAATCCGTTTGCTGTTGTTGGACTGTTTTCATTTGGTCCTGATAGTCTTTAAGCTTAGCCGCATTAGCCGCTTGCGCTTGTTGATTACGAGCCACTAAGTCTTCATAGCTATCATCAGCTTGCGTCTGTTGCTGCTCATAAGTTAAAGCCTTAACTTGACGACTTAGCTGCGTTTGCTCGCTCTGTGCCGCCTGTAACTGGGCCTGTGTCTGACTAAGGCGATCCTTAAGTTCACTTAGTTGTTGGCGGGTCGTTTCAACCTGAACCGTCAAGTCTTGGTTAGCTTTTTTAAGGTCTGCTAGCCCTTGTTCATAGGTTACTAATTCAGACTGCATCTGGGCAACGTTAGCTGCAATTTTTTCCGCGGATTGTTGCTGTTGGAGTAGCCCATTATCATCATGGCGAGTCGCACCACCGGTGATGGCCCCACTGGCCGCAATCGTTTCACCATCAATGGTTACCAATTTGCACCGAAAACGTCTGCTCCGTGAAATTGCCATCGCGTGGTCTAGCGTGTCCACAATCGCCGTTGTTCCTAACAAGTAACGTTTGATTGCCGTCAATCGTGATTCACAATCGACCAACTCGCTAGCCACGCCCAACACACCAGGTTGTTGTGATAAATCGCGCTCAGTGTTAACGGGAAGTTGACGAGCCGTGATCCGCTCGATAGGCAAAAAGGTTGCCCGACCGGCGTGATTTTGTTTTAAGAAATTAACAACAGTTTTAGCCGTCTGTTGTGTGTCACAAACAATATTTTGCAACTGTCCGCCCAGTGCAACTTCGACCGCCTTAGTATACTGATCAGGAACGGTCAGGAGTTCTGAAACGGCCCCGGCAACGCCACTAAACTGTTGGCGATGTTGTAAGACCATTCGAACGCCCGCATAAAAGTTCGTATAGCGTTCCTGAACAGCTTGCAACGCCTCTAGCCGTGACTTTTCACGCTGCATCAAGCCAGCCGCGTCTAACCAACGTTGCTGTTGCTCGTCGATCCGCTCTGCATTCGTTTTTACTTGGGCTTGTTGGGCTGTTAGCGTGGCCTGCTGCTGACTGACTTGGTTTTCTAAATCACGTTGCTCACGATTGTGCACGTCCACGGTCGTCTGCACCCGTTTCAAGTTAGCCTGAGCCTGAGCTAGCCGTTCTGCTAACGCTGTGCTCTGACTGCCAGACTGTTGATGTTGCTTAACGAGGTTCTTCGCTTCGTTATTCAGTTCAGCCTGAACTTGTTTTTCATCAATATAAGCATTGCGTAATTTTTCCAGCTCATCAGCCAACTGCTGACGGCCGGCCGCACTCGTTGCCGTCGTTAACTCGGCAACTTGCGCTTTGACTGCCTTAACTTGGGCTTGCTGCTCAGATAATGTTTGTTCTAATTGGGTTTGTTGCTCGGTTTGCGTCGCAATCTGTTGCTCAGTTGCGGTCAAACTGGCCGTCAGCCGTTCCTGCTCAGACTGTTGGTTTTGCCGCCGTTCAGCGTCAACCCCTTGTTGTCCTTGCGTGTTTTCGATGGTCTTAATCAGCTCAAGATTTTGTGCTACCAGCTCATCTTTTTGCTTTAATTGAGCTGTCTGCTGGGTTTTTAAATTAGCTAGCTTGGTTGCACCAGCATCAACTTGTTGCTGATACTTAGCCACTAACGCCTTGGCACTAGCTAACTTTTCATTGACACCTTGTAGTTGATCACGAGCAATCGTCAACTTCTTAACGAGCCGCGAACGGTCCAAATAATCAAATTTTTGTTTTTGATCTTGATAATCCCGGGCAAGACTCGCCTGTTCTTCCAACGGCCCCTTTTGCTGATTCAATTCAGCAATGATATCGTTCACGCGGTCTAAATAATCCGTCGTTTCCGCTAATTTATTCTCCGTCGTGAACTTGTCCTTTTTGTACTTTAAGACCCCAGCGACATCTTCGATAATGCTGCGGCGCTCTTCTGGTTTCGCATTAAAGACCGCCTCAACACGACCTTGAGAAATCACTGAAAATGAGTCTTTTCCCAGACCAGTATCAATCATCAAATTCGTAATATCTTTCAACCTGCAACTCTGATTATTAATTAAATAATCGCTGTCACCGTTACGAAAGAGTTTCCGCGTAATACTAACTTCTGCGTAATCCAAAGGTAAAAAGTGGTCACTGTTATCAAACGTGATCGTGACTTTAGCCATATTCAACGGTTTTCGATTAGCCGAGCCGGCAAAAATGACGTCGGTCATCTTAGTGCCGCGTAAACTTTTGACGGCCTGTTCTCCGAGGACCCAGCGAATAGCTTCAATAATGTTACTCTTACCACTACCGTTTGGGCCGACAATCCCCGTCATTCCGGCTTGAAAATCAATTTTGGTTTTATCAGCAAATGATTTAAATCCGCTGATTTCTAATGATTTAAGTTGCATTCGACACAAACTTCCTGTAATTATTAATGGTTACTTTTGCTGTAATTGTGAATAAGCTTGCCGAGCAGCGCTCTGTTCGGCTTCCTTCTTGGAATGCCCCCAGCCCTCACCGATTTTTTGACCATCGGCAAGTACGGCAATCTCATAAGACCGCTCATTGGCTGGACCATCTTGTTCAATTAATTGATAGTCGATTGCGACATCGCCATCCCGTTGCAAGTATTCTTGCAAGGTCGTCTTATAATCAAAAACGCCATCAAAACGACCCTCATCCAGCTTAGGAAAAATTACTTGATGAACGAACTTCAAAACAGGTTCCCGTCCTTGATCCAGGTACAGTGCCCCGACAAATGATTCAAAAATATCACATAAAAGTGAATCTCGTTCCCAAGCATGCGCTTTTTGTTCGCCCTTGCCTAACCGGATGTACTGAGGAAAGTCACATTCACGGGCAAAGCTTGCAAAACTTTCTTCACAAACCATGGCGGCCCGTAAACGAGTCAACTTACCTTGGGGCATGTCTTTATAACGTTTGTATAAATATTCGGACACCACTAACTCCAAGACGGCATCCCCCAAAAATTCGACCCGTTCGTAATACTTCAACTGTTGGTCCTGATGTTCATTGACATACGAGGCTTGTGTAAACGCCTCCGCCAATAAATCGGGATCGTTAAACACAATGCCAAACCGTTCCTTCAACATTGCAGCTAATTCTGTAATCATTTGAAACTTCCTTTCGTTATCATTCTATCGACTAACCCCATTGGATCAGCCAGTTATCACAATCTGTTACTGGTGGTGCCTAACTTAGCATGAATCATTATTTAAGGTGGTCATTCATCTGCCGTTCGAGTGCTTCCGACATGTATTCAGTGCTACTCTTACACGCAATGTTCAGTTTCACCCAGCCGTGGCAATCGACCGTGGATGATCAGAAGCCAACAATATAGAAACACAAGTTAAAAGTCCGCTTAAGTAAGGATTCATCTGATAATCAGTCAGTCAACAGGTCACACATTGCATATCATAGCATTATACTATGATTTAGTGGTCAATAACAATGATATCGGTACTTTCGTAGTCAGACAAGCAAAAACAGGTAACCATGTTGGCTACCTGTTTTTGCTTGGTCAATTAACTTATTTTGCTTGGTGCGCTGCCACGTAATCGACGACTTCGCCGACCGTTGACAATTTTTCGGCATCTTCGTCTGAGATTTCGCTACCAAAGGTGTCTTCTAATTCCAGTACAAACTCAACAAAATCGATGGAATCAGCATCCAAATCGGTTTGCAAGTTCATTTCGTTGGTAATCGTTGCTTTATCAACTTCGAACCGATCAGCAATGATATCCGCAATTTTATCGAAAATTTCTTCTTTCGTCATGTAAAGATCCCTCACTAACTTGAATTCACTAAAGTATTCTAATCGTTTTCAGCAGGAATGTCTACACTTGCTTGCTGATTAGCTTGTTGATTAGCAAAATATTCCGCAACTCCTGGGACGATATCCGTACTGACCATCTGGCGAATTTGACGGATAGTATTCACGATTGTTGGCGCTTTGCTGGAACCGTGCGTCTTAACGACCGGCGCCTTCAATCCTAGTAAGACCGCGCCACCGTACTGAGAATAGTCCATTTGAGACCGGATTTCATTAAACCCATTTTTAAGCAATAGGCCGCCTAACTTGCCACTGATACCGGTGTTATAGACGGCATCTTTCACTAAACCGAGCATGGAACGCGCCGTACCTTCAATGCTCTTCAAAACGGCATTACCCGTAAAACCATCCGTTACGACGACATCAGCAACCCCGTTCAACAAGTCCCGGGATTCAACATTACCGACAAAATTGATACCGTCAGTCTGTGACAAGAGTTCAAACGCTGCCTTATGGACCTTATTTCCCTTGTCGTCTTCCGTCCCGTTGTTGAGTAAGGCGACCCGTGGATGCTTAGCTTGCATCATCCGTTCTGCATAGTACGTCCCTAACACACCGTATTGTTGCAAGTTCAGTGGCTTACTATCAGCATTAGCACCAATATCCATCATCACAAAGTTCGATTGGTTAGCATTGCGTACCACTGGCAATACCGTCACTAATCCCGGTCGGTCGATGCCCTTGATCCGGCCCACGATAAATAACCCGGCTGCCAGAACGGCCCCCGAATTACCGGCAGAAAAGAAGGCGTCCGCCTGACCATCCTTCACGGCCTGAGCCGCCATTACGATTGATGAATGCTTCTTACGGCGAACGGCACGTACGGGTTCATCCTCCATCGTAATAACTTCATCAGCATTGATGATTTGAATCCGATCACGGTTCTTCAGTTGCGCGTTAATCACGTCGCGTTGACCATATAATAAAAAGACCGTATCCTCAAACAAATCACGAGCCTGCTCGACCCCCTCGATCACAGCGTTAGGGGCGTAATCGCCACCCATGGCATCAATCGCAATTTTAATCATTGTGTCACCATTCCTCTCATCACAGTACTGTATTTAGGTTATTAATCGAGCGTCCCCACCGCAGCCAACTTCTGGCTCAAATAGGCGGCTAGTGCCCGATTATCCGGTTGACTTTGCCAATCCGGTTGCTGCACGATTGCGTGGGCATCTTGCTGGGCAACTTGTAGCACGGTCAAATCCGCAATCGGATCACCCACTTTAAATTCCGGCATTCCCGATTGCTTGACCCCCAGCACATCACCGGCTCCTCGTAATTCTAAGTCTTTTTGTGCCAAAACAAAACCATTTGTTGTCTGCGTCATGATCTGCATCCGCTCAATCCCTTGCTGGTTCTTGGGATCAGCCACCAAAATACAGTATGAAGCCTTGGTCCCACGACCGACGCGTCCGCGTAATTGATGTAGTTGCGCCAAGCCAAAACGGTCAGCATCATAAATCATCATGATTGTGGCATTCTTGACGTCAACACCCACTTCAATCACGGTCGTGGAAACAAGTAACTGAATGTCTCCCGCCTTAAAAGCCGCCATGACCGCGTCTTTTTCCTCAGGTTTCATTCGACCGTGCAACAGTCCAACTTTAACACTCGCCCCAAAATACTCTTGTAAATTAGCTGACAGAGCCTCGGCGTTTTTAACATCCAGCGTCTCGGATTCCTCAATCAATGGTGTCACCACATAGGCTTGCGATCCATTGTCAATCTGTTGATGAACAAAGCTTAGCGCCGAATTAGCTTGGTTGCTCCGTACCCAAGTGGTTTGAATCGGTTGCCGACCAGCCGGTAATTCATCAATTTCAGAAACGTCCATTTCACCATACGCCGTAATCGCCAATGTCCTTGGAATTGGTGTTGCCGTCATGGCTAGTGCATCAGGTTGCCCGCCTTTTTGACGAAAGGCGGCCCGTTGGTTAACCCCAAAGCGATGTTGCTCATCGGTAATAACTAATCCCAAATTAGCATAAGTCACCCCGTCCTGGATCAGGGCGTGCGTGCCAATCAATAAGTTGATCTCACCAGTAGCCAGCGCTGCTAACAATGTCTTGCGGGCAGCTGGCTTGGTCGCACCCGTTAACAGCGCAACGTTGACATCCGTGTCGGCAAAGACCTGGGCCAAGTTATTTGCGTGTTGTTCAGCCAAAATTTCGGTTGGCGCCATCAACGCGGCCTGATAACCAGCGGTAATCGCCGCATACATGACAATGGCAGCCACAATCGTTTTCCCGGACCCCACGTCACCTTGAAGCAACCGATTCATATGCTTCGGTGACTTCAAATCCAAACAAATTTCATTGACGACACGTTTTTGGGCGTGGGTCAATTCAAATGGCAGTGTTTTAATAAACGCCTTTAGTCGGTCATTGTCATAAGCGATCGCAATACCGTTCGTCGTCGCGTCCGTTTGCTTCAGAACTTGCATTTGCATTTGAAACAACAAGAACTCCTCGTAGGTCGCTGAGCGTCGAGCAGCCGTTGAATCGGCTTGACTAGCCGGGAAGTGCATATCATGAATCATTTGGCGCCGCGGTAACAGTCGGTATTTAGCACGTAAGTTAGCAGGCACAATGTCCATAATGACTGGGGCATATAACTCATATGCTTGTTTGATCATCTTCTGAATCGTCCCCTGCTTGACCGTCTTGCTGGCCGGATAAATCGAACCAAACGCTGAATCCGCATTATTGGGATTGATGATCTTCATTCCCGTCAAGCTACTGCGCGTGGCGTCCCACTTGCCATAAACGGCTAAATCTTGGCCAGTCTCAATCTGTTTCATCAAGTATGGTTGATTAAAAAAAGTCACCATATAGACATCATGGTCGATTAACAAGCGAAAATTCAGGCGATTCTTCTTACGGCCAAACCGTGCTAGCACAGGTTCAGAAGCCACGGTACCCTTTAGTGTCACCTTTTCTTGATCGGCGATTTCATTGACGTCTTTGACCTGTAGATCTTCATAGCGAAAGGGATAATAGGTCAATAGATCTGCAATCGTATTAATCCCAAGCTCCGCTAAACCTTTTTGGCGGGCTGGGCCGACACCACTTAAAGTTGCAACCGCGTCACTCAACTGTTGTCCCATGCCTGACCACCGCCCTTTCTAAAATAATTGCCTTTACCAATATTAATTATACCAAAAAAACGTTTCAATCCCGCGGGAAGTATCCGTCCGTACAAAAACAGGCCCCAGCATCACTGCTAAGCCCTATTTTTAACGGTTAGTCCTATTCAACTGACACAAGGAATGGGTAAACTGGTTGGTCACCTTCATGAATTTCAATTTCTAATTCATCATCCAACTCTTGCACCTTAGCTGCCAAATGATCAGCGTCAGTTTTAGTTGCATCCTTGCCGTAAATAATCGTTACGAGTTCGCTATCTTCGTCGAGCATGGCTTTGACCATATCCAAAGCAGCGGTATCGCGATCTGGATTCGTAATTACGATTTTGCCATCAACTAAGCCCATGTAATCATCTTTCTTGATTTCAAGGCCATCAATCGTCGTGTCGCGAACAGCATGTGTGACTTGACCACTAACAACCGTACTCAAGGTTTCTTCCATCGCGGCCTGATTATCGTCTAAATCAGCTTCAGCATTGAATGCCAACATTGCAGTCATGCCTTGCGAAATCGTCTGACTGTGGATAATTTTAACTGGGACATCGGCAACTTCCGCAGCTTGTTCAGCTGCCAAAAAGATGTTTTTGTTGTTTGGCAATACTAATGCTTGTTGGGCACCACTGTCATTAACAGCTTTGACGATATCCGCGGTACTTGGATTCATCGTTTGACCACCAGCAATGATGTCGGTGACACCCAAGCCCTTAAATAGCTTGCCGATCCCATCACCCGATGACACAGAGATGATCGCATAACCATGCATGTCAACTTGTGGTTGTGAAGGTAAGGCGGGCTCAGCAGCGGCTTGCGCTTCGTCTTCCTTATCATGTTCCATGATGGTTTCTTGTTGTAGACGCATATTATCAACTTTAACTTTGATCAACGCCCCAAAACGTTGGCCCCACGTCATGACATCGCCAGGATGTTCCGTATGAACGTGCACCTTAACGATTTCATCATCGTTGATGACAAGTAATGAATCGCCTAATTTTGCTAAGTACTCATAGAAAGTGTCATAGTCGAACTTGTGATCAACTAACTTACCATCGCCGATTCGCACCATAATTTCGGTACAGTAGCCATACTTGATATCATTCGGGTCTAATTGCCCCTGCACACTTTGATGGTGGGCAGCATCAATCATCGAATCCATTTCAGCATCGTCCGGAACATAGTCCTGTGATTCGTCGACCTTGCCGCTTAATGAGTCACTAAAGGCTTCCAGCACGAAGGTCAGCCCCTGACCACCGGAATCAACAACCCCAACTTGTTTTAAAACGGGTAACAAGTCCGGCGTGGACTTCAATGCAGCTTCAGCAGCCGTAACGACGGCATCCATAACTTCACAAATATCATCGGTCGTTTTAACAGCTTCCTTACCGGCACCAGCAGCTTTGCGGATGACAGTGAGGATAGTTCCTTCAGTCGGCTTCATAACGGCCTTGTAGGCGGTCTGAGCACCGGCTGCGAGGGCGGCTGCTAAATCGTTAGCGGTTAAGCTCTCCTTATCCGCTACGGCTTTAGAAAAGCCCCGAAAAATTTGTGATAGAATCACACCAGAATTACCACGGGCCCCCATCAAGAGTCCCTTGGCTAAGGCTGACGCTAGGTCGCCTACTTTTGTACTGGTTTCTTCACGTTCATATTTGGCACCGCTGGCCATCGATAAGCTCATATTAGTCCCGGTATCACCATCTGGTACCGGAAAGACGTTCAAAGAATTAATAAATTCAGCACGTTGGTTCAGCTTTTGTGAAGCAGCCTGCACCATTTTGCCAAATTCAAGATTAGTAATCGTGGTGATTTTCAATTTCAAAATTCCTCCTTGGCTTCCACCAACATCAATTTAGTCGTTCATTACCCGGACACCTTGGACAATGACGTTGACCGAATTGGCCGTAACGCCAAGCATGTTTTGTAAGTTATATTTGACCTTGGCTTGGACATTGCGTGAGACTTCTGAAATTTTGGTCCCATAACTGACGATAATGTTGACATCAATAGCCACCCCATTATCCTCTTGGCGAACAACCACACCGCGCGCATAGTTTTCGCGGCGTAAAATTTCATTAACATTATCACGAATCTGGTTCCGACTCGCCATACCGACAACCCCGTAGTTATCCGTTGCGGCGCCACCGACGACCGTCGCGATAACATCATTATCAATATCAATGGTTCCAAATTGCGTTTTGATTTTGACAGCCATGAAAATAGCCTCCTTGTTTTAACGCGTTCATTTACGATAGTTTATCATAGCACAACCACTCTTGAAAGAAAAATTAAGCGACTGCTTAACAGAAGCCCGGAAACTGGGAATTTAGCAGTAAAGTAAAATTACTTGATAGAAATGTATTGCAACCTTTATTAATCTATGATAAATTATTCTAGTGAATGATAAAGACGACCTTTTATCAATGAATTACCGAAGGAGGCAGATCAACATGGCAAAAGACTACGTTACAGGCAAACGGACGCACTTTGGTAACACGCGTTCTCACGCTTTAAACCACAGCCGCCGCAGCTGGAAAGCTAACTTGCAAAAAGTTCGCATTTTAGTTGATGGTAAACCAAAGAAGGTTTGGGTTTCAGCTCGGACTTTGAAATCAGGTAAAGTTACGCGCGTTTAGCGCAGCAAATCGCCAGCACATTTTTTTGTGGCTGGCGTTTTTTGTTGTCTAAAATTACTAATTTCTCGTCAACTTTTTATAAAGTTTATAATTCAGCCTTGACCAGCCCATTATGATGACCTGAATCATTGAGGGTGCTTGCCGTACCATCGTCGGAAACAACCAGCTGGGTCTGACCAAAAAGTTCTGCTTCAACATAAGCTTTCCGGTTAGGTCTACTAACGACCACCGACCTAAACATCAGCACGTTTCACCAACAAGCGCCCCGATGATACGTCGTTACTGCATATTAAAAGACCGGTTGATGAGTTTATGACTCACCGACCGGTCTTATTTTAGCTGAAACCTTGGGGTACCCTACGCATCTGCCATGCTGTCATCACGACTTTGAATAACAGCTAGAACCCCCGCATCAAAGCTAAAGTGACCAGTATTGCCACTGAATTCGTTACTGGCCCATGAAATCGGGTACGCATTATAAGCAGCGTCCAACTGATACTTTTCATCGGGTAACGTGAGATGCATCGGCATCAGCGGTACAAACGCCAAATAGCGTTTATCCGCTTCCTTCGTGATCTGGTAGTCCCCAGGTAGAAAGAACTGAACCGAATTTTGCTTATCAATCAGTTTGATCTGCGGAGCCCACTGACGAAATACCGGATCAAGTACTAACCACATATTGGCCAGTAAATGGTCTAACCGACCACCCGTGGCACCATATAGATGCACTGCATCCGGTTGCAACTGCTCGAAAATGGATTTAATCGCCAATTGTGTATCCGTATGGTCTTGGTCGGGTTTGACAACGATAGCGCCCACCAACGCATCTTTGACAGTCTGGAGTTCAGCCGCATCAATTGAATCAAAATCACCTACGACCATCACGGGCTGGATACCACGTTTCACCAAACGCAACGCGCCACGGTCAGCGCCGACCCATGGCCCTGGAATCGTCGTTAAATCTGCTGGATAATTAGCGGTCGGTCCGCCAACCAGTAAGTTTACGATGGTTGCCATTAATTGGTCGCCACCTTCAAATCTTGAATACGTTGCGCTGGGTCCGCACTGTCATAGACATACGAACCAGCAACAGCGACCGTAGCACCAGCGTCATAGCACGCCTTGACGGTCTGGTCGTTGATTCCACCATCAACTTCAATCTCAAATTGATAACCGTGTTGTTGCTTCAATTCGTTCAACGCCGTAATTTTAGCAACCATTTGGTCCAGAAAATGTTGACCACCAAAACCAGGATTGACGGTCATAATCAAAACTTGATCCACTAGTGGGAATAATTCACTAATCATGCTGAGTGGTGTTCCGGGGTTCACGACCACTTCGGCTTTCACACCAGCATCTTTGATTAATTGTAAGGCGTGATAAATGTGACGGGTACTTTCAACGTGCACACCAATCAAATCTGCACCGGCCTTTGCAAACTGCCCAACAAACCGCTCTGGGTCCATAATCATTAAATGACAATCTAACATTAATGACGTTACTGGCCGTAAATCCGCCACAGTACTCATTCCGAATGACAAGTTGGGGACAAACTGACCATCCATCACGTCAATATGCAACGCATCGGCACCGGCATTTTCAGCCATCTGAACGTCACGTTGAAGGTTCGCAAAATCTGCACTTAAAATTGAAGGGGCAACTTTAATCATTAGTCTCACTCACTTTTTCTTATTATAGATTACTTTTTTATTTTTAATGGTTTCATAGAATTGTAAATAATTATCATAGCGACTTGCTAACAACTCCCCAGCTGCCAATGCCTGTTTAACCGCACATTGCGGTTCGTTAATATGCACACAGCCTCGGTATTTGCAATCAGCGCTAAGTCGCACAAATTCTGGAAAATAATGGGTCAACTCGTTAGCGGCAATATCGAAAACTTCATAGGATGAGAAACCCGGCGTATCAGCAACCAACCCATCCGCAATCGGAATCAAGCTGACTTTACGGGTCGTATGTTTCCCACGATTCAGCGCCTGCGAGATTTCACCAGTCGCTAACGCCAGCCCTGGTTGTAAATGATTTAGCAGTGTTGACTTACCAGCACCAGTTTGGCCCATGACAACCGCCACATGACCAGCCAGAGCCGTTTTAACTGCGGCTAAGGCGGCCGGTGAAAATGCGGTTCGTTCGCAGATGACCTGGTAACCAATCTGCCGATAAGCGTCCGCTAATGTTAATCGTTGTTGGTACACCTCATCGGTTAGTAAATCAGTCTTCGCAAAGTAGAGTAATGGTTCAATACCTGCCACTGCCAAAGCTACCAGTTGTCGATCCAATAAATTCGTTGAAAATTCTTGTTCCGTTGTAGCGGTTACCACGATACCTAAATCAACATTAGCCACTGGCGGCCGTACCAACTGGGTCTGTCGATCAAGAATATTTAACACGTAGCCCTCTTGTGGGGTCGCCGCATCAAACTCCACATTGTCGCCGACAAGTGGCGTAATCCGCCGCTTCCGGAAATTCCCGCGTGCACGGGTCCGATACATTTGGCCATCAGCATAAACGTCATAAAAGCCGCTTAGCGATTGCCGAATTTGTCCAATTTTCAAATTAGCACCACCTTTTATATTATTTGGTACGGTCCACTTTTCTCTATTGTACCAAAAAAGTCATGCATTGCGCATGACTTATCTTTATTTTGTTGCACTTTTGCTTGTAATATTCTTCTTTTCCATGATCGTAACCCCGTTACGCACGATTCGGTAATGCCCCTTCGTATTACCGGTCAGCTGAAACGGTAAACTAATCTTAGTCGACCGCATGATTGCAATATCGCGATAAACGGTCTCAATCATATGGGTATCATCATACAAATAAATCTTAACATCGTTGGCCTGGTCAGTGGTGGCCGATAACGCTTTGTATGGCACCGTTAGTTTAACATAAAAATTCTGTGGTGTCGTCACGTTATTATCACTGCCCCTTGACATGGTCACCGTAATAGTCGACCCAGTCCGGACATTGCCACCGCCATCTGGATCTTGATCATAGGAATAACCTGCCTTCTGTTCCGAAGAGTAGCCCTGCTTAAAGTTAACATTAAGATCATTTGCCTCAGCATAGTCCAGAATATCGCTCTTGCTCTCACCAGTTAAATCTTTTAGCTCGACGTAGCGGCTACCAGCGCTGACCGTAAACGTCACCGTCGTATCTGTCGGCATCACGCGACTACCAGCGACAACATCCTGACTGATGATTTGTCCTGCTGCAACCGACGACGTACTGTAAGTTTCCTTAACTTTGAACCCCGCCGATTTAAGCGTCTGTCGAACATCATGG
This sequence comes from Lactiplantibacillus sp. ME-2, assembly GCF_022549155.1. Classification (NCBI taxonomy): domain Bacteria; kingdom Bacillati; phylum Bacillota; class Bacilli; order Lactobacillales; family Lactobacillaceae; genus Lactiplantibacillus; species Lactiplantibacillus sp. ME-2. Next base: position 27,269 of record NZ_JAKZEQ010000025.1, on the reverse strand, counting down.
TAATTATCATTGACATAATTACCAAAGCTCATAACCTTGGCACCGTTGCTGATAACCAAATTAATGCGAGCACGTTCTTGGACCCGCGTCTTAACACTGGGCGTTGATTTGATCACCTGATTTTTGGCTACCTGATTACTTTTAGCATGTTGAACAGTCCCGACCGTGAGATGGTGTTTTTTGAGGACCTTAGTTGCGGCACGCTGACTTAAGCCCGTTACTTTCGGCACCGTCGTCATCTGTGGCCGACTTAATTCCAAACCGACGATCACGGCCACGACTAATAACAAAATAATACCGCCCCAAAAGAGGAGCCGACGCCGCAACGGATGTCGTTTGGACCAAGAACGTGTTGGTAACGGTTCTTCATCAGCATCTGTCTGACTCTCAGTCGTTTCAGCCGGGCGCTGGAGTGTTGGTTGCTTTCTTTTATGCGCCACGACCTGGGTCTTACCGTCTTGATTGGCCGCAATTGCTGCTTGAATATCCGCACTGGGCATGATCTTAGTCTCATCATTACCGACATCTTGCGGTACAAAGCGCTTTTCGCCCGCACGGCTACTAGCAAGCACCGTCAATAAGTCAGCGGCCATGTCCTCGACCGTAGCATAACGTTCCCGTGGATCTTTCGTTGTCGCCTGCAAGACGACGTTTTCAAGTGCCTGCGGAATATCCGCATCAAACTCTCGCACGGATGGCATTGCATTTTGAAAATGCTTTAACGCAATGGAAACTGCCGTCTCACCCTTGAAAGGAACTGAGCCTGTTAACATCTCATATAAAATAATCCCTAACGAATAGATATCCGATTGTTTTGTCGCCATGCTACCGCGGGCCTGTTCCGGTGACAAATAATGGACCGAACCTAAAATCGTGTTAGTCTGCGTCATGGTATGTTCAGATAACGCAACCGCAATACCGAAATCAGTGATTTTAGCATTGCCCTGCTCATCAATTAAAATATTTTGTGGTTTTAAATCCCGATGAATAATATTATGCGCGTGGGCCGTTGCCACGGCACTTAATATCTGCTCCATGATGTCGATTACTTGCTGTAACGGTAACGGAAAGTTCTCTTTAATATAATTTTTAAGATCCATCCCTTTGACGTATTCCATGACCAAGTATTGCATGCCATTTTCTTCGCCAATATCGTACAAACTGACAATGTGGGGGTGAACAAGTTCCGTCGTTGCCAGTGCCTCACGTTGGAATCGCTTGATGGTCTTAGGATCATCACGTAAGTCTAACCGGAGCAGTTTGACCGCAACATCACGATCTAATATTAAGTCATGTGCCAAGTAAACGTTGGCCATCCCACCTTCACCTAAGGACCGAACGATCCGATATCGTCCGCTAAGGGTATAGTTGGGTGTCATTTACTGGCCACCTCACCATCAAGCGCCATCAGCAGCGCCGTAATGTTGTCCTTACCACCAGCTGCATTGGCTAATTTGATCAACGTCTCACACTTCTGGGTCGAAGTCTGCGTCGTTGCCAAAACCGTCGCAAGCTGTTGGTCAGTCACCATATTCGTCAGCCCATCTGAACATAATAACAATTGGTCCCCAGGTTGTATCTGGTAAAGGTTCGTATCGATATCCGCATCTGGTGAGATTCCTAGTGTCCGCGTAATAATATTTTTCTGCGGATGTTGTCGGGCCTGTTCGGCTGAAATCTCTCCTCGCTTGACCAACTCATTGACTAAAGAATGATCCTCCGTCAGTTGGTGGAGTTGCCCATCGCGAAAAAGATAGCCCCGACTATCACCAATGTTAGCCATCAAAAACTTTTGATCAAAAAGCAAAGCGGCGACCATTGTCGTACCCATGCCGTTTAGATCTGAAAATTCACGGGCCTTTTCAATAATATGCTGATTTTCATCTTGAACTTCACTTGCTAGCCACTTGACGGCATCATTGGGTTCCTTGAATGTTGTATTTTCAAACCGAAAACCCATGTGCGAGACTGCCATCTCGGAAGCGACATCGCCCCCCTGGTGGCCACCAATACCGTCCGCAACAATTGCAAAATTGATGCCCGCTTTATTTTGAAAAAAGCCGACATAGTCCTCATTTTCTTCACGTTGTTGGCCAATATCCGACCGGTATGCAAAATCCATTGTTTACCACTCCACCATTATTTTTTTCGCAAACAAGCAATGAAAAAGCCGTCGGATAAATAATCATCGGGATAAATCGACAAAGTCTTTTCCGTTCGATCAGTTTTCAAGTCTCGTTCAGTTGGCGTTGTTTGCAACTCAAAATCTGGGTGATCCGCTAAGAATTTGGTAATCACATCCTGATTTTCCTGTTGCAAAATCGTGCACGTACTATACGTCATGATACCACCTTTTTTCAAGGTTGGGGCGACTGCTGTCAAAATTGCCAGTTGAATTCGTTGCAAGTTCAAACTATCCTGCAACTGTTTCTCATAGCGAATCTCAGGTTTCCGGCGCATCAATCCCAGTCCCGAACACGGAGCATCGACTAAAATTCGATCAAAACTTTCAGCATTAAACTGCGTCTCAACTTTACGAGCATCGAGTTCGGTGGCTTCAACGCGATCAGCAACGTGCATGCGCGCCGCATTTTGGCCGATCAGTTTCACTTTATTAGCATGAATATCAAGGGCAACGACTGTGCCACCCTGCTCAGCATCTAAACTAGCCGCAATCTGGGTCGTCTTGCCCCCGGGGGCCGCACAAGCATCCAAGACTCGATCACTCGGCTGCGGATTGAGTGCTGGCACAACTAATTGTGCACTTTCATCTTGAACTGTGAACATGCCATACCGCATCGCTTCAGTATTAATGGCCTGACCATCCGTTGCAATCAGCCCTAACGGTGAGATTTCACTCGGCGTAATTGTCAAACCATCATTAATCAGCACCGTTGTCACATCTTCAACCGTCGACAGGGCCGGGTTGACACGTAAGGCTTGCTTAGCTGGTTGGTTCAATGATGATAAGATTCGCTCCATCTTTTCAGCACCTAATTGACGCCGCAATTCTTGAATCAACCATATTGGCATGCTATAAGTCACACTCAACCGTTCATCAGGATCCTTAATCGCATCAAAACTCGGTAATCCTGAGCGATCCATTTGATGTAAGACGCCGGTTACAAACCGCCGAATGCCAGGGTGACCTTTGACCTTAGCAATTTCAATCGTTTCGTTGAAAACGGCCCGTTGTGGAATCTTATCCAGATACTGCCATTGATACAATGCGCTCAATAAGAGTTCCCGTACCCAGGGGTCAATCTGGTGCGGATGTCGAACAAACGGGGTCAACCAGTATTCGAGAGTCAACCGATGTTGAATGACACCGTAAACCATATTTGTCAGCAGATTAATGTCACGCCGATCCATCTGATGATCATTGATTAACTGGTTTAATTGCAAATTTGAATATGCACCGTTCTTAATCTTCGCTAAGGCGGCGACCGCTAACCAGCGGGGGGTATTACCAACTGTACTCATTTATTAATAACCTGCTCTCCGGTAGCGAACTTATCTGCCGCCCCATTTAAATAGTCTGTAATTGTCATCTTCGGTTTACCAGCTGGCTGCAACAGATTGATTGCAATCGCTGTGTGGTTAGCAGCTGCAATCACAAGCTCATGTTTCGTCTTGCGAACCACTTGTCCAGGAGCTTGCGTGACCACTTCGTCAGCTAACGGGGTCACATCCCAGAACTTCGTGCGCTTCCCATCCAAGACCGCATAGGCGATTGGTGCTGGCCGCATACCCCGAACTTGATTATCAATTTCAATGGCCGTTTTTGTAAAGAAGTCTAAGACCTCTTGTTCTGGCTGAATGTTCGGTGCAAAGGTCACTTGGGATTCATCCTGTGGCACCGCCGTAATTTCGCCAGCAATCAACTTGGGCAATGTTTCCAGTAACAAGTCGCGACCAACTAAGCTCAACTTATCAAACATCGTCCCGGTGTCATCGTTTTTTTCAATTGGAATCGCACGCTGCGCCAGCATATCGCCCGCATCCATCTTTTTAACCATGTAAATGATAGTAATTCCAGTTTCAGACTCACCGTTGATAATTGAATATTGAACAGGCGCACCACCACGATACTTAGGCAACAACGAGCCATGGACATTAACGGCACCAATTTTGGCAGCTTTCAACAATTTTGTTGGTAAAAACTGTCCAAAGGCGGCCGTCACAATTAAATCGGGCTGCAAGTCAATAATCTGTTGCATTTCAGGACTACCACTAATCTTTTCCGGTTGGAAGACGGGAATATCATGGGCAACCGCGACTTCTTTGACTGGCGAAGCTGTTAAGACGTGTTTGCGACCAACTTTTCGGTCTGGCTGGGTCACAACGCCTAGTACCTGGTATTGTTCTTTAATTAAACTTTTGAGAATCGGTGCCGCAAACGCAGGCGTTCCCATAAAAACGATTGATGTCATTGTCAAACTTCCTCCTAATCCCATTACATGAAATGTAAGGGTTCTACGTCAATTCCAATCTGTAGCCCTTGTCGTTGTTGCGCCTGCGTCTCATGCAGTAGCGTTGTCAGCGTCTGAGCTAAATTGGGTTCTTGTTTATATTTAATCACGATTTGATAATAATAACGGCGATTGACTCGTGCGATTGGCTTGGGCGTTGGACCTAATAGAATCGTTGACGGTGCCAACCGCGGGCGTAACCATTGCAATAACTGATACATGCGCTTGGCCGCTACCCCTTCATCTAAGTCACTCGCTGTAATTTGAACCGTAAAGTAGTACGGCGGATAGCCACCCCGGTGCCGCATCTGCATCTCATACTTGAAAAAGCCTTCGTAATCGTGGTGTTGTGCAAACCGAATCGCATAATGATCCGGATTAAATGTCTGGATATACACGTGACCACTCTTTTCCGCCCGTCCAGCTCGACCACTCACCTGGGTTAATAGTTGGAAGGTCCGTTCACTGGCGCGAAAATCTGGCAATCCTAGGGCCGTATCAGCATTCAAGACACCGACCAAGGTCACATTAGGAAAATCCAGTCCCTTCGCAATCATCTGGGTACCAATCAAAATATCAGCTTCACCACTCCCAAACTGTGCTAAAAGCTTGGCATGGGCGCCCTTTTTACGGGTCGTATCATTGTCCATCCGAATAATGTTAGCGTCCGGAAGCAAGTCTTGCAATTCTTCTTCGACTTTTTCAGTTCCCGTCCCATAATAACGAATCTGACGACTATGGCAGTTCGGACAATTCCGCGGAATGGCTTCTTCGTGACCGCAGTAATGGCACTTCATCGTGTGCGTATCCATGTGTAGCGTGAGTGAAATATCACAATTAGGACACTTCAAGACAAAACCACAATCTCGGCACAACACAAACGATGAATAGCCCCGCCGATTGAGCATTAGAACACTCTGCTCATGACGTTCAAGCCGATCCTGCAAGGCAACTAACAGTGGCGCTGAGAAATTGCTTTCAGCGTGTTGTTGCATTTCCTTTTTCATATCAATAATTGAAACCTTAGGAAGGGGCCGTTGATTGACCCGATCCGCAAGCAGTAAGCGCTGATAAACGCCCTTTTCTGCGCGGGCGCGCGTTTCTAACGATGGGGTCGCCGAGCCCAGTACGACTGGACAGTTATGATAACGACTACGCCATAAAGCCACTTGCCGAGCATGATAACGCGGGGCATCATCCTGCTTATACGTGCTCTCATGTTCTTCATCCATCACGATTAAGCCAAGATTTTTTAGCGGGGCAAACACCGCTGAGCGTGCGCCAACCACCACCTGAGCCTCACCTCGTTGGATTCGCCGCCACTCATCATACTTCTCACCACTGGACAATCCACTGTGCAAAACGGCAACAGCTTTACCAAAGCGCCCCTTCACGCGTTGAACCATTTGGGGTGTCAGTGAAATCTCCGGCACTAACATCAACGCCGTTTTTCCTTGTGCCAATGCGGCCGCCATCGATTGCAAGTACACCTCAGTCTTACCGCTCCCCGTCACACCCTCTAACAAGAACGTGGTGGTTGCGGCTTGGTCAACAGCTTGCGTAATCTGATCAACGGCCACTTGCTGTTCATCATTCAATTGTAATGCCTTGGTAGTCTTAATATCACTAGTTGCGTAGGGATCACGATAAACCTCGACGGCCACTTTTTTAAGCCAGCCTTTCTGTACTGCTGTACGAATGGCACCGTCCGTGACATCAAAACGAGTACAAAACGCCTTTTGAGAGAGCTGTTCACCATTTAAAGTGAGCAACCCCTGGAGCACTGCCAATTGTTGTGTAGCCCCGGCGCGTACCTGGCCCACTGCAGCCTTTAGCGCTTCGTTAGTTAAGGCCGCTTTCACCGCCGTTTGCGTTTTACGCCGTGCTTGATTTTTAACTTGGTAGTACACATCGACTTGCCCAGCCGCCTGCAGCCGTAATAACTGGCTGACGATTGCCGGCGTCGTGGCGACGTCATCAAACGGCACCATCGATTGGTCCCCAAACAGCGTCGTTCGAATCGTCGCGGGCGTTGTTGCTGTTGTTCGCAACTGTTTTTCATACTTTGCACGCATGACCGCCGGCAGCATGGTCTGTGCACAGGTAATCTGAAATGAAAACGTGCTGGCTGCCAACCACTTAGTTAGTGCTAGGGCTTCAGTATTCAGAACCGGTGCTAGGTCAACGACCGCGTCGATTGGTTTCAGCTCACCATCAAAGTTAGTAACGTCATCAAGAGCTAACACAAACCCCTGCACCCGCCGTTTACCACGGCCGAATGGCACCACGACGCGCATGCCGGGTTGCACTTGTGATTGCCAGGCGGTTGGAATTCGATAACTATAAGGTCGATTTGTCTGCATAGTGGGCACATCGACTAATACTTGGGCAATTTGTGCCACACAACTCTTCCTCTCTACTTAATCATGCCTGTGTTCCTGCACCATCCGCAATTGCCGTCATCAAGATCTGTTTGGCAATTGCAGTTTTCGTTGTCAATTCCGTCGTAACTGGTTGTTGCTCAGGCCGCAACAGTGTGACCTGATTAGTATCACCATTGAACCCAACTCCCGGTTTGGAAACATCGTTAGCAACAATTAAATCTAATTTTTTACTAGTTAACTTACGATTGGCATTAGCCAGCAATGATTGCGTTTCAGCTGCAAAACCAATCACATACTGTCGGTGCTTCCGGGCCGCTAACGTTTTTAAAATATCCGGTGTTTCTGTCAATCGTAACGTTAAGTCAGCATGGTCAGCTGGCTTTTTAATCTTCTGATCAGCTAATTCAGCCGGCCGATAATCAGATACGGCCGCCGCCATGACCAAGATATCCGTATCATCAAAAATATCACTGACTGCCGTCAATAAGGATTGAGCCGAATCAACCGTCACGACCTTAACACCACTAGGCGCTGCTAAATGAGTCGTGGCGCTGATCAGTGTCACAGTTGCACCTAACTCCCGTGCGACTTGAGCAACTGCGTAGCCCATCTTCCCCGATGAACGATTCGTGATAAATCGTACCGGATCTAAGGCTTCTCGGGTTCCGCCGGCAGTGACGACAACTCGCCGTCCTGCTAATGGCAAATCAGGTGTCAACTGAATCAGTTGATCTGTCAACCAGGCCAAAATCACCGCTGGTTCCGGCAAGCGTCCTTGACCACTGTAGCCTTCCGCCAACATACCCGTAGCAGGAGTTAAGACGTGTAACCCATCCGTCGTCAGCTGCTTCAAATTGCGCTGAGTTGCTGGATTAGCGTACATATGTGAATTCATTGCTGGCACCACAAACTTGGGTGCGGTCGTCGCTAAAATTGTCGTCGTTGCGGCATCATCGGCTAGACCGTTAGCCACCTTAGCAATCAAGTTGGCGGTAGCCGGAACGAGAATCATCACTTCAGTCCAGTCAGCTAACGCGACGTGGACGACGTGATGCGGGTCAGTCGTTGTGAATTCATCAATGACCACTGGCTGCTGCGTTAAAGTTTGAAAGGTCAATGGTGTGATAAACTTTGCCGCATGGGTCGTCATCGCAACTCGCACGACGGCGCCCTGTTTCATCAAACTACGAATCAATACTAACGCTTTATAACTCGCAATCCCACCACTAACGACTACCGTTACATGGCGTTTTGTCCATATACTCACTTCTTCACGTCCTTTGAAAAATCTCGCAACCGTACCAGCGAGATTTTTACACTTTAATAAAACAATTGTATCAAGAATCGACAGTAACGTGAAGCTGAACGTCCGCGTCATTCTTCATAAAAAAAGTGCCAAGCCCCAGCTGGCTCAGCACACCGTTTTGTTACTAATCTTTGTCAGTTTCATCTGGATCGATCATTAAGTCACCGGCCGCAATTTCTTCCATGGCCCGACCAATCGTTTTAACCGATTTGTATTCGCTAAGCATTGGTGCTGCACCAGCGTCCAATTCATGGGCCCGCTTGCTAGCTAACATAATCAATGAGTAACGCGAATTAACTTGCTTCAATAAGTCATCAACTGATGGATATAAGATCATGATTCCGCATCTCCTAACATTTCTTCATACTCGGGCATGACCCGTTTAACACTAAACCGTTCACTACGAATAATAGCCTTGATTCGTTCAGCAGCTAGCGGGACTTCATCATTGATAACCGCATAATCATAATTACGCATCATCTTGATTTCATCAACCGCTTTTGCCATCCGCTTGTTGATCACACTCATATCATCAGTCCCACGACCAATGATGCGGTGCTTCAATTCCATCAAATCCGGCGGCGTCAAGAAAATGAAGACGCCATCAGGCATTTTTTCGCGGACTTGCATGGCCCCGTTAACTTCAATTTCTAAGAAAACGTCTTTGCCAGCCGCCAACGACTGCTTAATATATTTTAAGGGCGTCCCATAGTAATTGTCAACATACTTGGCATATTCAAGCATACCGCCGCTCTTAATTTCATCCTCGAACTCTTCTTTGGACACAAAATAGTAGTCCTTGCCATCTACTTCGCCCGGACGCATTTGCCGCGTCGTCATCGAGACTGAATATTGAAAATCGTTATCATCTGAGTCAAAGATTTCCTTGCGGACGGTACCTTTACCGACACCCGAAGGACCTGATAAGACGATTAACATGCCTTGTTTCGCCATGATCACAAATTCCCCTTAATTAAAATATGTTTTAAAGTTTATTTTGCACTTTTTAACCCTATATTGCAAGTATTATCAAGGTTACACAGCTTTTTTTCATTTTTATTCGTGAATTTTCTCAAATTTTAGGCTTGCTTTTTAGAACGCCTGTTCGTATAATGGAAACACAAACAAATGTTCGAGGTGGCTAATATGCAAAATCAACAATCTAATTTGAAACTAATTTCCAAGAACTTACACGCTTCCTATCGCCAATTTATGGATGACTTTACTGCTGCCCCGACCGTCGTTGCGCCGTTACTGCCAATGATGCCGGCTTTCCAGCGGGATTTGTTCTTAGCTCAAGCGCACACGGAACACTATCAAATCATGCTCCAGATGCAGCCTCAGCTCACTGAGTCCCGACCATATAATATTCATGGAGTGTTAAAAACCCTCGCTAGTGGTCAGTTGGTTCTAGTTAATCGGCAGTTACACCTGACCCACTTGGTCGACCCGGACGCCATCCGTTATATCAAACGCGTTTAGTTTAATCATTAATACTTGCATCAAAAGATGAAATCATGTTCAATACAACCTTGCGTATTCTCATGGTGTTTTTGATGCAAATCAAAAAGATTGATGTTACAGCTCCACTGACTTCCCTGAATGAGTGAGTACGGAGTACCTGTAAATCAATCTTTTTTAGTAACTTAATTTTTATATTGCTTCTTTTACTTGTCGCTCACTGACGTTATTTTTGAGTTGGATCAGCACGCTTTTCAATCCAAGCCAAGACCGTATCAGCAATGATTGCCATTAAAGCTGTTGGTAACGCCCCGGCCAAGATAATGGCACCACCATTCGTAGCATTGGTTCCTCGAATAATGATATCCCCTAAACCGCCGGCACCAACGAAGGTCCCAATGGCCGTAATCCCGATAGCCAACACTAATGCGTTCCGGAGTCCAGCCATAATGACGGAAAGTGACAGTGGCAACTCCACCATTCGTAACAATTGCCAACGCGTCATCCCCATCCCCTTACCGGAATCTAAAATACTAGCACTCACATTTTGCATTCCAGTATAGGTATTCTTGATAATCGGTAGCAATGCGTATAAAAAGACCGTGACGATTACCGTGTTCACACCTAAGCCCAAACCAATCATGATGATTGATAACATCGCTAGTGACGGAATCGTTTGAATCACATTGGCAATCGCGATCACTGTCGCACTCAACCGACTATGATGGGCAATGAAAATGCCAATTGGAATCCCAACAATTGCCGCAAACAGCACGCCATAAATTGAAATCAAGAAGTGACGTGAGAACTGGCTTAACACGTACACACCGTTTTGTTGGTAATAATATATCAACTGTTGCAGTAAGTTCATCTGAGCCATTATTTGTCACTCCCTTCAAAGTAATTATGTTTTTCAAGGAACTGTTTAGCCACAACTTCCGGTTCCACTAAGTTATTATCAACTTGATAGTTCAAGTTTTGCATCGTCTTTAAGCTGATTTTACCGTTTAATCGATTCAAGATTGGCTTCAACTTCGGATGAGCTTTCAAGATCTTGTTCGTTGCAACCGCACTCGCATTGTATGGTGGGAAGAAATTCTTATCATCCTTTAAAATCTTCAGATCATAACTACCAATCCGACCATCAGTCGAGTATCCGAGGATGGCATCCATTTTACCTGATTCCAAGGCATCATAAACTAAACCAATTTGCATTGGATAAGTCTTCCCAAATTGAAAGCCATACAACTTCTTAAAGGCAGGATAGCCGTCACCTTTTCGTTCAGTCCAGATTTGATCCAAACCGACCGTCAGCTTCGAGGCTACTTTTTTCATATCACTAACCGTATTTAGATGATATTTTTTGGCCGTCGCTTTCGTCACCATAAAAGCATAGGTATCTGCGAACCCATAACTTGGGAAATAGGTCATTTGATACTTGCTGTTGAACTGTGATCGAACTTTTTGGTCAATCGACTTGATATTACTCCGATCCATCTTTTCGCCCAGAATCGTCGTTAAGTCCGTCCCAGTGTAACGAATCGCTGAAATATCAGCCTGATCATTCTTCAAAGCATTGAAACTAACCGTCCCAGAACCTAAATTGTTAATGATCGTCGTATTCAAATTAGAATAATGCTTAATCATATCTTGAATCATGTACGCCATGATCTGTTGTTCAGTCGTGTTTTGTGACGCAATCCGGATCGTATCGGATGAAGTTCCTGACAAACCCGGAAAGCCACAGCCGGCCAATAATAACGCACTGGCGACCGTTGCGAAAACACCTAACAACCACTTTTTAATTTTCTTCATCTTTAATCCCCCTTACGCTTGTGTGGTTCTTGGGGTAACCGCTGCTTCTAGTTTACCCAACAGCCAATCAACGATGAGGGCTAAGATAATCACTGGAATCGAACCGCCTAAAATCAAGTCAGTTCGATAGAGGTTTAACCCATTAAAGATAAAGTCCCCAAGGCCACCGGCACCAATGTATGATGCTAACGCGGCCCAGGCAATAACGTACGTTGCGGATAATCGAATACCAGCCATAATAACTGGGGCTGCCATCGGTAACTCAACTTTAACAATTGACTGCCAACCGGTCATTCCCATTCCCTTAGCCGCATCGATCAAGGCCGGATCAACGTCTTCCAGTCCAAGATAGGTATTGCGGAGAATCGGTAATAAAGAATAGATGAACAGCGCAATGATAGCTGGAATTGCACCAATCCCGAAAAACGGGATCATCAATGCCAACAACGCCATCGCTGGGATCGTTTGTAACATACTAGCGATTGACATGACCACATTCGCAATCGGCTTCACCCGCGTAAGCAGAATTCCAATCGGAACCGCTACGATAATGCCTAAGAACAATGAAAACGCCGAAATATACAAGTGTTGCCACGTCTTAACCAGCAGCTGCATGCCGTAGTTTTGTAGGAAAGTTATCATGCCTGTTCACCGCCTTCAGCGGGCGCATCGTCCTCCCCATGATGAATATTATTTTCAGCTTCATCTTCGTCTTCATCACCCCAGAGAGCATCATAAACAATATCGACCAGGGTGGCCCGCGTTACAATTCCGACCAGGCGATGTTGTTCATCTACGACTGGAATGTTCTTCAAGCCGCGTTTCAAAATACGTTCGACCGTATCCCGAATCAATGAATTTGACTGAACATAGAACAAATCAGTCTTCATAATGTCGCCCACACTAGTAGCCGAGTTAAAGTTGTAATCAACGTCTTCAATGCCGATCACACCCTTCAAGATGCCGGCTTCATCGGTGACTAACAACGAGTCAACGCGTTTATCATGCATTTGTCGTAATGCGACCGTCAATGACTTTCCTGGTGTGGTGGCAATTGGGTCTTTCAACATCACTTGCCCAACAGTGGTAATACTTGGCCGTGCTTGAATCAAGCGATCCTTACCAATTAAGTTCTCAACGAATTCATTAGCTGGATGACGTAAGATACCGTCTGGCGTATCCACTTGCATAATGTCGCCACCATCCATGATTACGATTCGGGTCGCTAATTTTAACGCCTCATCCATATCATGGGTTACAAAGACGAACGTCTTACCTAAGCGTTCCTGCAAATCCTTAACGAGATCTTGCAAAGATTCACGGGTAATCGGGTCTAACGCCCCAAATGGTTCATCCATCAATACTAAATCTTGGTCTGCTGCTAACGCCCGAACAACCCCGATCCGTTGTTGTTGCCCACCGGAAAGCTCCGACGGGTACCGATCCAAGTAATCTTCTGGCAATTCCACCAGCTTGATCATCTTCTTAGCACGTTCATTCATTTTATCTTGGGGCCACTTTAGCAATCGTGGTACCAAAGTGATATTGTCTCGAATCGTCATATGGGGCATTAGCCCAATATTTTGAATCACATAACCGATTTGTCGCCGTAATTTAACCGGGTCAATCTGGCTAATATCCTTACCATTAAGTTTAATGGTACCGGAAGTCTGACTTAACATCCGATTAATCATCCGCATCGTGGTCGTTTTACCTGAACCAGACGTCCCGATGAAACAAACAAATTCACCTTTTTCGATTTCCAAATTAAAATCTTCAACGGCTACTTTGCCACCAGGATACGTTTTATTCAAATGTTCCATTGTCAGAAACAACCTCATCACTCCAATCATTTACTCAGTTTATTTCGTTGCCGAATAAACTGTACTGTAATTAAGCATAACTTATAACGAAAGCAAAATGCAAACGTCATGACATGTAAACTGAACATTTTATCGTTTTAACGGTATATTTTTGTAGTCGGAGCTTCAGATTACCCACCCACTACCAACCAGCCCGACAGTTCATTAAAACGTGTCCGTTGACCCATATTTCGTCTATTTGCGTTTTATATTGTAAAGAATTATCGTCGCCTTGGCAATAATACCGAAACCTCACTCGACACTATCGTCACTAATTAACACCATCAAAAAAGGACCGACCATAGTTGTCCGTCCCTTGTGGTACCGATCAATTAAGCTTAATCATCTTTTTCCTCATCGGCCAGTCGCAATAACTCTTCCGCATGTTCAAGCGATAACTTAGTGACTTTAGTTCCCGCCAACATGCGTGCCAGTTCTTGAACCCGGGCCGCATTATCCAGCTTAGTCACACTCGTTTTCGTGCGTTTACCAGTAATCTTCTTGGCAATGAAGTAGTGGTGATCACTCATCGCCGCAACCTGTGGCAAATGGGTAATACAGAGCACTTGTGAAAAGTGTGCAATACCATTGATTTTCTCAGCAATCGCTTGAGCAACCCGACCGCTAACGCCCGTATCAACTTCGTCAAAAATGATACTGGTAATTCCCTGTGATTCAGAAAAAATGGTTTTCAAAGCCAGCATCATCCGTGAGAGTTCCCCACCAGACGCAATTTTAGCCAATGGGCGCATGCGCTCACCAGGATTAGTCTGAATATAAAATTCAACACTGTCCAGACCACTCCGATAGATCTGACCCTTAGTCGGTTTGAATCGTACTTCAAAGATTGCCTTATCCATATACAGATCTTTGAGTTCTTGATGGATCTGTCGTTGTAACACTTTCGCCGCAGCCCGCCGTTTATCGGACAACGCTTCGCCCGTCGTAAGTAGTTGTTGTTTCAGATCGGCGACCCGCTGGGCCAAATCTTCACTATTTTCTTCAGAGTCAGTCATCTTGGCTAACTCAGCCGCGATTTTTTGGTAATAATCTAAGATTTGTTGTTCAGAGTCCCCATACTTACGTTTTAACTGGGCCAAAACGTCCAGCCGCTGTTCGATTTCATCCAAGCGACCCTCGTCGAATTCTTGCAAATCGAGCTGATTAGAAATCTGACCGGCCGCGTCCTGCAGCCCATAAAAGGCATTTTTGACATTCACGGTAATCTCATTAAAGGCGGGGTCCAAATTAGCAATCGGTTCTAGTGCATTCATCGCCGTACCGACCATATCAACCGCACCAGTCGTCTCCTCACCTGCAGCTAACAATGTGTAACTCTGTTGAAGCGCTTGATTGATCATTTGGTAATTATCCAAGCGGTCACGTTCCGCAGTTAAACTGGCCTCTTCACCCACTTTGACTTGTGCTGCTGCGATTTCGTCCACTTGAAAGTTCAGCATATCTAAGCGTTGAGCCCACTCTTTTTCATTCGCATTCTTTTGCCGCAGTTCACGGTTTAACTGCTGATAACGATCATACTGTTGCTGGTAACGCTGCTTCAATTTACGAATTTTAGCGGTGGCAAACTCGTCCAGCAATCCCAGGTGTTTTTCAGGTTGCATCAACTCTTGATGTTCATTCTGACCATGAATATCAACAATTGTTTCACCAATCTGTTTCAAAGTCGTCGTATTGACCAGCATACCATTGATGCGACATGTATTACGGCCACTTTTAGTAATCTCGCGCTGTAGAATGACGGTATTATCCGCATGTTCGATCCCCGCTTCGTCCAACAATTGGGCCGTCACGCCGTCAGCCGGCAAAATAAACATGCCTTGCAAAACGGCTTTATCAGCACCGGTCCGAATAAACTCTGCCGAGCCGCGGCCACCCGCTAATAAACCGACTGCATCAATAATAATTGACTTACCAGCACCGGTCTCACCAGTTAAAACCGTCATGCCGGCTTCAAAAGCAATGTCTAAGTGTTCGATAATTGCAAAGTTCGTAATTGATAATTCTTGTAACACTGCAAGCCCTCCTTAAAAGCAATTGGTTACCAGCATCCGTTAGTTAATTTTGAAAAAAAGCGACCTGACACACATGTGAGCAGGTCGAAGATAGCTTACTAATTAGTGATCACTCAGTAAGCGTTGAATTTTTTGTTGTAGCTCTAAAGTCATCGCTAACGACTTGCAAATAATCAGAACATGAGCATCATCGCCTAGCGTTCCAAAAATTTCGTCATAATGCATTGCTTCAATCAACGTTGCTAGTGCTGGTCCGTTACCCGGCAACACCTTGATGAGGACAAATTTATCCTGAGTCGCATACGAGACATAAGCATCTTTCAGTGTCCGCTTGAGCTTTTTCTCCGTATCCATTTGTTTCTGAACTGGCATACTATAGTGGTAACCGCCCGTTGCCGAGGGAACCTTGACCAGCTGCATATCTTTAATATCGCGCGAAATGGTTGCCTGTGTCACGTCAATATCTTCAGCACGTAACAGCTTGACAAAGTCTTCTTGACGTTCAATTTCGTTCGAACTCAATAATCGTTTAATGTAGCGTTGGCGCTCTTGCTTCTTCACCCGATCACCCCCGGTAGCTATTCATACTTATTTAAACACATCATAAGCCAAAATGCATAAATATGAAAGTCCGGATTTCAATTTTAAGCTTGATTTAATTGTTCATAAGCGGCCGCCTGAGTTTTTTCAATCGACACAGTCGGCGCAATCCGTGGTGTTTCATCGGTAGCTTGTAAATGAATTAGAAACTCAATATTACCTTCACCACCCTTGATTGGTGAATAATCAAGCCCTAGAACGTTATAACCATTCGCTTGCGCAAATTCCACGATATCTGTCAACACCGCCTGATGAACAGCAGGATCACGGACAATTCCGTGTTTGCCGACATTCTCACGGCCAGCCTCAAATTGTGGCTTGATTAGAGCAACGACTGAACCACCGTTTTCAATAATCGCGTGTAATGGGGGCAAAATTAAGTGTAGTGAAATAAATGAAACGTCGATGGACGCGAAGTTAGGTTGCCCCTGCGTGAAATCTGCCAGTTTACTATACCGAAAGTTAGTATGTTCCATCACAACCACGCGCGGATCTTGGCGTAACTTCCAGACCAACTGATTACTACCGACATCCAAGGCGTAACTCATTTTTGCCCCATTTTGTAAAACCACGTCGGTAAAACCACCAGTCGACGAGCCAATATCTAGGACCGTTTTGTCGGTCACGTCAATTTCAAAACTTTTGAGTGCTTTTTCAAGTTTGAGACCGCCACGTGAAACGTAGGGCATCGGTTTGCCTTTCAAATGTAATTCAGTTGCCACTGGGATCTTCATGCCCGGCTTATCTAAGCGTTCTTCGTTGACACCTAAGATTTCACCGGCCATTACGGCACGCTTAGCCTTTTCGCGGGTATCAAATAATCCTTGTTGTACTAATAATACGTCAACTCGTTCTTTTTCCATCTAAATTTAAGTCCTTAATCTGTAAAATACGTTAGAAAAGCTGCAAGCAAGCCCATGCCTCGTTGACTAGCAGCACTAGCTTTTACTAACGCCGTTTGAGCAGCTGTTACCGCTTGTTCTAACGCTGTTCGTGCGCCTGCAAGCCCCAGCAAACCTGGATACGTATTCTTATGCTCATCGGCATCCTTATGCGTAGCTTTTCCTAACTGAGCAGGCGTACTCGTCACGTCTAAAATATCATCGTAAATTTGAAACGCCAATCCATAGGCATCAGCATATTGTAATAGCAATTCCTGCACGGTTGGTTGCACTTGAGCTTGAATCAACCCTGCCTGGACAGCGTAGTGAATTAACGCCCCCGTCTTCTCGCGATGCAGCTGTTGTAAGGCTGGCAAAGCCAGATGTTGTCCCGCTCCAAGGACATCAGCAACTTGACCAGCCACCATCCCGCGAGGTCCGGTGGCCTGCGCTAATGCTAAGGTTTGATTAGCGACGATCGATGCCGGTAACCCACTATCCGCAATCCATTCGAAAGTCAACGGTTGTAAAGCATCCCCTGCAAGAATGGCAACGTCTTCCCCAAACTTAACATGGTTAGTCGGTTCGCCACGTCGTAGCTGATCATTATCCATCGCCGGTAAATCATCGTGAATTAGCGAATAAGTATGCATCAACTCAACGGCCACACTTGCCCGCAAGTTTGCAGCCGTCGTTGTGATATCAAAAGTATCTAAAATGGCTAACGTCAATAACGGCCGTAACCGTTTGCCACCTGCTAGTACCGAATAACGCATGGCGTCAGTCAGGGTTGATTGGTCAGAACACGCTTGAAGCTGCTCATCTAAATACTGATTAATCTGAGGACGCCACTTGGATTCAAATTCAGTTAATAATTGCTTATTCATTGGCGTCAGCTTGCTCAAATGGAACTTCGTCGCCATTTTCATTCATCATCTTAGTGAGCGTCTTTTCAGCACCTTCAAGGGTTGCTTGCAACTGCTTGCTAAGTGCCACGCCCTTTTGAAATTGATCCAAGGCTTGTTCTAAAGGGACATCGCCTTGTTCTAATTGATTAACGATCGTCTCTAATTGTGATAAATTCTGTTCAAAAGTTGGTTGTTCAGCCATTATTTTCCTCCATCAATCTTCGTAATCTGTGCCTGAGCCTCACCATCAGCCATGTGAATTGCAACCGTTTGTTCTGGCTGCAATTGTTTGACCCCGTGAACCACCTGTTCATCCGCCGTCACAAAGGCGTAACCACGCGTCATGATTTTAAGCGGACTAAGTAGATCCAACGATTGGACGGTCTGCGTCAGTTGTTGCCGTTTTTGCCGCACGACTAACTGGGTACCCCGATTCAGCCGTTGCTGCAAGTTAAGCAGTTGCGTTTGTGCCTGGCGAACTTGGTGAATCGGCGTTTGCTGTCGTAATTGTTGAAAAACACGCTGGTAGTGCTGGCTTGCCAGATTAAAGTTATTTTGACCAGCCTGTTTAAGTCGCTCATTTAAGAAGTCTAACTTCTGCAAATACCCTTCGTACAAGCGGTTCGGCTGAATAAACACGTACGACGTTTGTAATTTATTAAGTCGTTGTCGATCGCGTTGAACGAAATTCTGAAATGCATTGAACACGCGGGTCTGGTCTTGCTTTAATTGTAATAAAACATCGTTATATACTGGTACCGCTAATTCGGCAGCCGCAGTTGGGGTGGCCGCCCGCACATCTGCGACTAAGTCAGCAATTGTCGTATCCGTTTCATGACCCACGGATGAAATAACTGGCAGTTGACTCTGTGCGATTGCACGCGCAACCACTTCTTCGTTGAATGGCCACAGATCTTCGATTGAACCACCACCACGCCCAATAATTAATGTATCAAAATCACCTTGCGCATTGGCACGTTCGATCTGCCGACTAATTTCGGCCGCAGCCGCATCACCTTGAACTTGAGATGGAAACAAAACGATCTGCGCAATCGGAAAACGGCGCCGAGTAGTCGTGATAATATCGCGAATCACTGCGCCACTGCGACTAGTGACCACTGCAATTCGCCTTGGAAAGCGCGGAAGCGGCTTTTTGGGTGCACTAAACAAGCCCTCAGCCGCTAATTTCTTTTTAAGTTGTTCGTAGGCTTGATACAACGCACCCACGCCGTCTGGTTCCATGCGTTCCACATAAATCTGGTAACTACCACTGGGCTCATACAGACCAATCCGGCCCACGACCAGAACCTTCATACCTTCTTCAGGCTGAAATTTGACCTTGGCAAACGCCGACTTGAACATAATGGCTGAAATCTTGGCATGGTCATCTTTCAAACTGAAATATTGATGCGTATTAGGCCGGGGACGATAATTAGAAACTTCCCCCGTTAGGTACACTTTACCTAAATATGGATCAACCTCGAATTTACGTTTTAAATACTGAGTTAAAGCTGTCACTGTCAAATATTGTTGACCTTCACTCACTTACATCACTCCACTTTGCAAGTTCCACCGTTGTCTGCATCAAGGTGGCAATCGTCATTGGACCCACACCACCAGGAACGGGCGTAATCAACCCTGCGATGCCTTGAGCAGAATCAAAATCGACGTCACCCACTAGTTTACCATTTTCATCACGATCCATGCCAACATCAATGACCGTCGCGCCTGGTTTGATATCAGCACCAGTGATCAGGTGTGCAATCCCCGTTGCAACCACCAAGATATCCGCCGTCCGGGCGACCGCCTTTAGGTCAGCTGTTTTACTATGTGCAATCGTTACAGTTGCGTTAGCATTTGTTAACAAAGCGGCCATCGGCTTACCAACAATGGTACTCCGACCAATAACAACCGCCGTTTTACCAGCCGGATCAACCCCATAGTCAGCCAACATCGTCATAATACCGCGAGGCGTATTTGCTACAGGATAATTACCTGGAAAATTGGTGATCAACTTACCAACGTTCGTCGGGTGAAAACCATCGACGTCCTTTTTAGGATCAATGGCCATCGTGATCAATGGTTCATTAATTTGGGCTGGTAGTGGCGACTGCACCAAGATGCCATGAATGCTGTCATCCGCATTGTATGCCGCAATAATGGCTAACAGTTCGTCCTGACTAGTAGTCGCTGGCAACTGCCGCACCACGGAGTGCATCCCCAACTTAGTGGCTTTACGATTCTTATTTCGAACATAGATTTGACTGGCTGCATCGTCCCCAACAATAATTACAGCAATCCCTGGTTGAATTCCCTGAGCAGCCAATTCCGCTACTGCCGTTGCCGTCTGCGCGTTAACTTTCTTAGCTACTGCCTTACCATCAATAATCTTCGTCACAAGTGCCACACTCCTCTTTCTCTGTCTGGTCTTATTTTAGCATATTCACCACAATGATTTATGACCGGTTTACTAATAAGTTATTAAAAAAAGTCTGGCAAATCGCCAGACTTTTACGGTAGAACATAAGATTGTTCGGTTTTAGACTAATTGGCTTGGTTTTTAACCACTTTACCAAGCACCCCGCTAACGAATTTCCGAGAGCGGTCATCACTGAACGCCTTTGTCAATTCAATTGCTTCATTAACCGCGACCTTAGTTGGAACGTCGTCAACAAATTGCAATTCAAAGAACGCGATGCGTAAGATAATCAAATCGGTCTTAGCCAGTCGGTCCAACGACCACTTCTGACTTAAATAAGGCTGAATTTGAGCGTCTAATTCAGCTTGATGTTCACGAACACCAGTTACTAACGTACTTAAATATGCGGGAATTTCAACTGCATCCGCTTCTTCAGGGTTGAGTAACTGTTGGAACAACTGATTTTCATCAGCGTCTGGGTTAGCATTCAACGCGAATAAAGCTTGAAATGCTTTTTCCCGGATTTCATGACGCGTTAAACTCACGATTCTTCACCATCTTCATTTTCATCGGTCTGGGTATCTTCATCACCAAACAAGTTGTTTGGATCAATGGCACTTTCAGTCTTCTCAGTCACGATACCAGTGATGTGGACATTGACTTCACTTAAGGCGAGGTCGGTCATAAATAAGATTTGTTGCTTGACCTTATCTTGAATCGCTAAAGCGACTTTTGGTACCGAAACACCATAGTCCAAGTATGCGAACACATCAACACTAATCTGATCATCGACGATTGTTAACTTGACACCCTTACCAAGATTCTTCTTGCGACCGAACAACTCATTTACACTGGAAGAAATCGTCCCTTGCATCCGGTTAACGCCATCAATTTGACTTACCGCTATACCAACGATTATTTCAAGCACTTCTGGTGCAATTTGAATTTGTCCTAAGCTGGGTTCTTTGCTTTGTAACGTAATATTGCTACTGTCAGCCATTTTGACATTCCTCCAATTCCATGTTTGCCGGTATTAGTTTTTCTAAAAATTAAGCCCGTGAAACGTAAGTGGAGTCAACGGTGTTAACGATCAGCTTGTCACCGGCCTTAACGAAGAATGGTACCTGAATAATTGCACCAGTTTCCAACGTAGCTGGCTTGGAGCCACCGGAAGCGGTATCACCCTTAATCCCTGGTTCAGTTTCAGCAACTTCCAAAGTAACCGTGTTTGGCAAATCGATTCCCAACACTTCACCCTTATAAAGCGTTACTTGAACTTCCATGTTTTCCTTCAAGAACTTCAATTCGTCTTGAATGTGGTCGCCAGGAATTTCAATTTGTTCATAAGTTTCCGTATTCATGAAGACATAGCTGTCACCATCGGCATAAAGGTATTGCATCGTACTCTTTTCAATTGGCGCTTGTTCCATCCGCGCACCGGCACGGAAAGTCTTGTCTTGAACGGCTCCTGTCCGTAAGTTCTTAAGCTTTGAACGAACAAACGCGCCACCCTTACCAGGCTTAACGTGCTGGAATTCCACGATGCGCCAAATTGCATTGTCTACTTCAATCGTCAAACCATTTTTAAAATCTGCAGTTGAAATCATTTTTAAAAATCCTCCTCAAATATATCTTTATAACTATAACAAGACCGAGCCGCTGTGGCAACTGTCTTAACTATAAAATCAGTAAATCACGAGTTGCAGTCGTCAGTCGTTCATGGCCCTCAGCAGTCACTAAGACATCATCTTCGATCCGCATTCCGCCTAAATCTGGGAAATATACCCCGGGTTCAACAGTAATCACACTGTTTGCAGCTAAGGTGCCAGTCGTGTTTTTTGAGATCAACGGGCCTTCATGAATGGCAAGACCAATGCCGTGACCCATACCATGATTGAAGGCGTCACCATAGCCCGCTTTTGTCAGCAAATCGCGGCCAACTGCATCCAGTTGAGCAGTGGCTGCTCCTGCTTGGACCTGATCGATCACAGCCTGTTGAGCGGCCTGCACCGCCTGGTAGGCCGTAACCAACTTATCATCCGGAGTACCTAAAGCAAACGTCCGTGTCATATCTGACGTGTACCCGTCCAAAAAGTAACCAAAATCAAGAGTAACAAGTTGCCCGGCCGTCAAGAGTGCTTTAGAAGCCGTCCCATGTGGCAAAGCCGCTCGTGCACCACCAAGTACGATTGTCGTGAACGACGGCCCACTTGCACCGTGCGTCCGCATAAACGCGTCTAACAGGTTGCTAACGTCGATTTCACGCATGCCTGGTCGCACGATACTCGTTACGTATTCGAAACCAGCATCCGCCAAACGTGCACTCGCTCGTAGCCGGTCAATCTCATCAACACTCTTGGTGATGCGCAACTCATCGACCACGTCTGGTAACGCAACCAAATCACTGACCAAGTTCTCATCTAAGTAACTGTAGGCTGTATATGGAATCTCGGCCTCGAAGCCCATGACCCCAGTACCGGTTTTGGCAATAATATCACAAACGGCCCCCAGATAATCACGTGTAATGACTAGGTGCTGGTCATCATAGTGACCGGCAAAAGCTGTCTGATAACGGGCATCCGTAATCAGATAGGCTTCCTGTGCCAGTACTAGCAGATAACCATCGCCGGCCATATCAGCCATTCCTGTTAAATATTGAAGATTAGCTCCATCTGAAACTAAAAACGCATCAATTTTTAACTGATCAAACTTATTTTGTAACCGTTCAACTCGACTCATTATTTCGTCACTCCCATCATTACCTCACGCTTCATTATACCAAACTTTCCAAAAACTGAAGGTAATGATTTATTGAAGGCCATTCGTCAATCAATTACGTTTACGGCTAAGCGGCCCGTGAACCAATAATAGTCGCAGGTATCCCTAGATTGCTTCACAAAAAAAGAGCCTCCCTGCAGAGGCTCTTCAAAAATTATTTTGCTGGGTAAACAGATACTTGGCGCTTGTCGCGACCTTTGCGTTCAAAACGAACGACACCGTCAGCCATTGCAAATAATGTATCGTCGCCACCACGGCCAACGTTTACACCTGGGTAAATATGGGTTCCGCGTTGACGATAAAGAATGTTACCATTCTTAACAGTTTGGCCGTCAGCCCGCTTAGCGCCTAAACGCCGACCAGCTGAATCCCGACCGTTGGCAGTTGAACCGCCACCTTTATGGTGAGAGAAGAATTGCAAGTTCATTAACATAGTAAAGTCCACCTCCGAATGTGGTTATCGTGTTTGTTCACGAACTCGGATGTAATCTCCGTAATTCGTGGCCACATCGTTCAAACCAAGTGTGAAACTTTCAAGTAAGGTTTGTAATTGTGTGTTCGCCAAGTCCAGCTTAGTGAAATCTGCAATTAATAGCCCACCATTGGTTTCATCACTTTGTACTACGGGTTGCAAGCGGGCAACTTGTTCAATCCCATTGATTGTACTAATTGCTAACACCGAAACCGCTGCACAAACGATGTCTTGTCCATAAGCACCTGAATCAGCATGTCCCGTCAACTTAAAAGCGGTCACTTGACCGGTCGCATTACGAGAAATGGTTGCCTGAATCATAAAGAATGCCTACTTTCTTAATTATGCATTAATTGTGTCGATCGTTACCTTAGTGTATGGTTGGCGATGACCCTTCTTAGTATGTTGGCCCTTCTTGGCCTTGTACTTGAAAGTAACCACTTTACGGTCACGGCCTTGCTTTTCAACAGTACCTTCAACCGTCGCACCATCAACAGTCGGCGTTCCAACCTTAGTTGTGTCACCACCAACAAAGACTACTTGATCAAAAGTAACCTTGTCGCCAGCAGCAGCGTCAAGTTTTTCAACGTAAATTGCTTGGCCTGCTTCAACTTTATATTGTTTACCACCAGTTACAATAATTGCGTACACGTTTGTGCACCTCCTTAAATTATAAATCACTTAGACTCGCCGAATGTAAGTGCCATTGCTGAACTTAAGACTCAATCCGTGCGGTTGTAGCTGTAGAAGTCCACAAATACAACAGGAAAATATTATCAAATTTTTTCATAATAGTCAAGGATTGATTTCACTTCACAAAAAAGTCCGTGAAACTAATGCTCCCTACCGTCATCAAATGGTGCATTTTTTTAATACACTTGGTTAAGTAATGTGGCGTGTAGATCATATCATTAGCTAACCAATCAGTAATCAGGCCGACTGTCGCAGAAACGTAATACGCGATTTGAATGCTGACCGGTACTTCCAAATCAGCAAATTGATCCTGAAAATCACGGTGAAATTTCGTCATCCACGTCGTCATCTGCTGATTGATCCGTTGATTGACCGCTAACTGGCGCTGATCTAACAATAGCGTCTCAAAGGCTTCCGCGTGCTGACTGATGTAACCGAGTGCCTTTGATAAGGAAAAAACATGCACCCGCTGTAACGGGTCAGCCGGATTGGTCATAATATCACCCACTGAAACCGTCACGATGGCCGTTTCAAACAATTCACTTACCAAGTCATCTAGGGCCTGATCAACAAATGCTGGCTTGTCTTTATAGTGGAGATAAAATGTTCCGCGGGTAACTGCTGCCGTACTAGTCAGTTTTTGCACGGAAATGTTATCGACTGTTTCTGTCTGTAATAGTGTAATTAATGCTTGTCGCAAGCGCCGCCGAGTTTTATCGACACGCGGATCAACTTCATGACTCATATCTGCTCCCTACTTTCATTTCATAATTAATATAACATTAATTACTAAGAGCGTCTAACAGATGATAATCAGCCGGACAAATAGTTAGATTACGTCTAAGATGGTTCTCAGTGATCTATCTGGCCCATTCATTCGACTGACACATGATTGATATGGGGCTCACCTACCTGCCACTATCATACTAGCTGGTTAGTCCTTACATGCCTTAGCATCAATTCAAAGCTAAATTGATCTTTAGAAACGCTGTAAAGGATTTTATCTTGACAACCGACCGAAATAACCGTTATACTAATAATGCAATTTTTGGGAAAAGTCTGGCTTTTCCTGTTAATTCGGTTGCAATGTACACTATTCTTGTTTAATATAGTCGTTATTGGACTAATCAAAGGAGGGACATACTCTTATGACTGTTGTTGCAAAACCATATAACACATGGGCATCACGTCGGCCAGTTGCTGGGAAGCAAAAGCGCATTCGTCGCGAAAAAGAAGTTGCTGCTATCCAACGTTGGGCTGCCGGCAAGACTGACACCATCGAAAAAACACCAAAAATCAAGTAATTAAAAAAGAACTGCTCATCTTGAATGAGCAGTTCTTTTTTAATTACTTGATTTTATAATGCCAATGTGCAAGATAAGAACTCCCGTTGACTAACGGTCATTACGGGAAGCAGTGAAATGCTTACTGCTTGCATTTTCTTTGGCAACAAAGTTTGAATAATATTGAATGCCACCAGCGATGGCGATGATCCCGACGATTGCAAATACTGAACCCATAAGAATTCTCCTTCCTTGTTACATGATTATTATCGTTTTGTTACAGTAACATTTCAAGCGAAATAAACTATTTTAGTCAGTTTTGTTAATTTCTTTATCTTTTCTTAAGTATTTTAGGAGATATTGGTTCTTCGCCGTCGCCATTTAACAACCCCGTCTTGCAAAAATTAAATTAATGATGACCGGACTTAGTTACCGCTATTACAGCGTTTATATTGTGTCGTTCTTCAAGCATTAATTGGTATTCATGAAAACAATTTCCTCGTTCACCAGGCTAACTTCATTTTTGACTTTCACCATAATGACCAATTATCTCAGCAAAATGTGCTTACTGTAATTTAGTGCTTTTTCATTACAAATATTACATTTTTACATCATTCTGCTTACTCACGCCTTTTTTAACTGCTGCACATCGGTGAAAAATTAAATAAAAATTGACACTCTCCAGCTTCTTAACTATAATTAATCTTGTTGTTGTCACGGTAGCTCAACTGGATAGAGCATCCGCCTTCTAAGCGGAGGGTTGTGAGTTCAAGTCTCACTCGTGACATACCATCGATTCGGACCTGCCATTTTAAAATAGAGAAGCTTGTTAAACCAACGTTTAGCAAACTTCTCTATTTTTGGTTTCTAATAAATTTCGGCAGCCAAATCGTATTCGTGCTTATTAAATCAGCCAATTGACGGCATAGATATTAAAAAGGTCAACAACTACCTAAACTGAGCATCCACATAAAAAAACAAAAGTATTAGGTTCACAGCTTGTATGAGTGAAAGAGCATTTGCCGCATTGGACAATATCACCCTATTACCTAAAAATTGCATTCTATCCAATTAATTTGGTGGAAGACAAACTGAAAATATCAAAATTGTAACAGTCGTCGTTTATAATACCAATTTACAATCAAGACACCGTCCAATCCACCACAACCTTGGTGTAGTACAATCAACGTATCTAATACTGTCTGGGGGAATCAACAATGCTTTTACGCCATGGCTTAACCAGTAACATTTATCTGAACGATTACTTAACGTTTATTCAGCAAGGGCGTGACACCTTTGAATTTCATCATAACTTATTAGTCGCACAGCACCATTACCACCTAGTCATCAACGCCCACCACGCCTTTAACGCTTTCTACGCTGAACAGAAGCGGCTGGCCGAGCAGCTGATGGACTAAATCAATTCTCGCATCCCATCCTAATAGTGCGTATAATATGTTTTGAGGTGAAACATATTGAAACTTGAAGCAATTGCCGGAAATATCACGCATGCCATCAAAGATCGTTCAACTGACGGGCCCTACGTACTCGCGGTCGAGTTTACGGACAAAGCCACCAAGGGAAAGTCAGCCACTGGTTGTGTCATCGTCCGGATGCCAGATCACCAGCACTATACGATCACCAGCAATGACTTTCGGTATATGGATGCGGGCAAAGATACTTTAGCTGAGGAACTCGGGGCCTTCTTTGAATGCGACGATGATCTTGATCAACGACAAACATTGATCGACCAAGTTAATGACTTAGTTGCACAAGACGCCGATAACGACGCGCAATTAATGACAGAGGCTTAAAAAATAACCTAGTTACGTGATCAAATCGCGCAATGAGGTGTACCCCAAAAGTTAAAGTAAATATTTGCTTGTCTTTCCTAGGCGGCAC